>JBEEPA010000054.1:0-6376 GCA_041191385.1 Bacteroidota bacterium
TGATTGGGTTATTCAAAACGATTTTATTTTTAATTGCATTTTACTATATATCTAAATTTGTTTTGCGCATTTGGATTAGAAATAAAATTCAACAACATTTAAACAAACACGGCGAGGAAATTTATGATAATCATATTCAAAATGCCAATAAACAAAAGGGAAAGGTTACTATTCAAACGAATTCTTCCAAATCAAAAAAATCAAGTAACGAGGAATATGCAGATTATGAGGAAATTAAAGATTAGTTTTTTTTAAACGAATTGTTTCATTCTGTGATGTTAATATTTAACAAGGTTTTACAAAGTTACTTTATTATTTTTCAATTAAAACGCATAAAAATTTTCTGGAGTAAATACAAAATCTAAGGGAAAATCATATTCGTTAATATCTTCAATTACTTCAACAGGTTCAAAATATGAAACCCCAATTTTTATTATATCGGTGTTGCATTCTGCAAAAAACTTATCATAAAATCCTTTTCCATAACCCACTCTATAACCTTGTTTATCAAAACATAACATAGGGGTTATAACCAATTCAATTTTTTTAATATTTGCGTTATCTGCATCTATAGGCTCGGGAATTCCCCATTTATTTTGTTGGATTGCAGTTGTTGGATGTAAATAGTAATGTTCAAGTGTAAAATTGCTTGTATTACTTACTGATGTTATAAGGGTTTTGTTGTTTTCCCAAATATATTGAATTATTTTTTGTGTATTAACTTCGTTTAAGTTTTGTTGTGTTAAGTAGCAATGTATCGTATTAATATCATTTTCTCCAATAAAATCTATTAATTTTTTATTTATTTTATCAGACAATTCTATTTTTAAATTTAAATCTAATTCATTTCTTTTATTTTTAAAAATTTCTCTTAACTTTGCCTTGTGCATTTTACTAAGGATTTAAAATTTAATCCCTAAGTTAATCATAAACTATAAAAATATATAACTTTTTAATCTTGTTAAAAAAATTAACACGATTAACTTGTAATACTGCTAATAGTTTAGGTACTTTGTTAAAAATTAAAACATTTATACTTATGTTAAAGGTTGGTGATAAAATTCCAAATTTTGAAGTTAAAGATCAGTTCGAAAAGTTATTTCGATTAACCGATTTTAAAGGGAATAAATTAATAATTTATTTTTATCCAAAAGATGATACACCAGGTTGTACTGCACAGGCTTGTAGTTTACGAGATGGTTATCAGGATTTATTAGCAAAAGGATTTAAAATTGTTGGTGTTAGTGCAGATTCACCTAAAAAACACCAAAGTTTTATAACTAAATACGATTTACCTTTTCCTTTAATAAGTGATGAAAATTTAGTCTTAATAAAAGCTTTTGGCGTTTGGGGTCTAAAAAAGTTTATGGGGAAAGAATATGAGGGAATTAATAGAACTACTTTTGTGATAGATGAAAATGGTGTAATTGAGCACGTTATTTCTAAAGTAAAAACCAAAGAGCATACACAACAAATTATCGATTTATATTAATATTTATTTTTAAAATTATGGCAAAGGACAACAATGTAAGTAATGCAGATAAATTAAAGGCGTTACAAATGACAATGGAACGCTTAGATAAAACCTATGGTAAAGGTACTGTTATGCGTTTAGGTGATAATCCAGTAGTAGAAGTAGAAAGTATATCATCAGGTTCTTTAACTTTGGATTTAGCTCTGGGTATACATGGATATCCAAAAGGTAGAATTATCGAAATTTATGGTCCTGAATCTTCTGGTAAAACAACTTTAGCAATTCATGCAATGGCTCAGGTTCAAAAAGCAGGTGGTATTGCTGCTATGATTGATGCGGAGCATGCATTTGATAGGTTTTATGCAGAAAAATTAGGAGTAGAAACGGAAAGTTTATTAATTTCTCAACCTGATAATGGTGAGCAAGCATTAGAAATTGCGGATCATTTAATTAGCTCTGGTGCTGTGGATTTAGTAGTGATAGATTCAGTTGCTGCTTTAACTCCAAAAGCAGAAATTGAAGGGGATATGGGGGATTCTAAAATGGGTTTACAAGCTCGTTTAATGTCGCAAGCTTTACGTAAATTAACTTCTACTATTAATAAAAGTGGTTCTTGTGTTATTTTTATTAATCAATTAAGAGATAAAATTGGGGTTATGTTTGGTAATCCTGAAACTACTACAGGTGGTAATGCTTTAAAATTTTATGCATCTGTTCGTTTGGATATTCGTAAGGTTTCTCAAATTAAAGATGGTGAGGATGTTTTGGGTAACCGCGTAAGAGTTAAAGTTATTAAAAACAAAATGGCTCCTCCATTTAAAAAAGCCGAGTTTGATATTTTATTTGGCGAGGGTATATCCAAAGCTGGTGAAATAATTGATTTAGGTGTGGAATTGGAAATAATTAAAAAATCTGGTTCATGGTTTAGCTATGGCGATACTAAATTAGGACAAGGTAGAGATGCTGTAAAAGATTTAATTAGAGATAATGAGGAATTATCCAACGAAATTGAAGCTAAGATTATTGAAGCTTTAAAACAAAAGTAATTATTTTGCTACAAAAAATGCCACCTCATGGGTGGCATTTTTTTATATTTTAAGCAAATAGTAGATTAGGTTTTTTAAATCTTTTAAACTTGTATTAAAGAATAATATTTATCGAATTTAGTAATAAAAAATGGCTATCTTTTGAATAGCCATTTTTTATTTTGGATTTAATATTAGCAGTGCTCGTCGAAAGCTGCTACCAAATTTTCGGCAATTATTTGTGCCGATTTCCCTTCAATATTATGTCTTTCAATCATGTGCACCAATCTTCCATCTTTAAATAGTGCAATAGATGGTGAAGATGGAGGGTAAGGTAACATGTATTTTCTAGCTTGTGCAACCGCTTCGCTATCAAAACCAGCAAATACTGTTGTAATTCTTGTAGGCTTTTTATCGTAGCTAACTGCTGCTTTTACAGCTGGACGAGCATTACCAGCAGCACAACCACATACAGAGTTGATAACTAATAATGTTGTTCCTTTGCTATTTACAGCTTCATCAACCATTGCTGGTGTTGTTAAATCTTCAAACCCAACTTTTGTTAGGTCTTGTTTCATAGGAATTACTATTTCAGCAGGATACATATATTTAAATTTTAAAGATTTGTAAATGTATTTAATGTTTTAAATTTAGTATTTTATATACCATAAATTTTTATGATAAGTTGATAAACAAATGTATAATTTAAAACTAAAAAACCCCTAAAAAGGGGTTTTTATTTTTTATTTTTTTAAAAGATTAACCAATTGAAATTGCTTTCATGTCTGCCATAGCACCTCTTAAAAATTGTCCGATTTCTTCTACAGGGTGCGTACGGATAATTTCGTTAACAGTAACTAAAGTTTTGTTGTCAACAAAGTTATCTTTTCCTTCACCGTATTTTTTACCAATTACATCAGTATCGATAGTTTTCATAAAATCACCTAATAAAGGTTTACAAGCATGATCAAATAAATAACAACCGTATTCTGCAGTATCAGAAATTACTCTGTTCATTTCGAATAATTTTTTACGTGCAATTGTATTGGCAATTAAAGGAGTTTCGTGCAATGATTCGTAGTAAGCAGATTCATCAATGATACCAACTTCTGTCATAGATTCAAATGCTAATTCAACACCAGCTTTAACCATAGCAACCATTAAAACCCCATTGTCATAAAATTCTTGCTCGGAGATTTTAACGTCACCAGCTGGAGTTTTTTCAAAAGCAGTTTCGGCAGTTGCAGCTCTCCAAGTTAATAATTTAACATCGTCGTTCGCCCAATCTTCCATCATACCTCTGGAGAATTCACCAGTAATAATATCATCCATATGTTTTTGGAATAAAGGACGCATAATTAATTTTAATTCTTCGGATAATTCAAAAGCTTTAACCTTAGCTGGGTTGCTTAATCTGTCCATCATGTTAGTGATACCACCTTGTTTTAAACCTTCGGTTATAGCTTCCCAACCATATTGAATTAATTTAGAAGCATATCCTTTATCGATACCTTTTTCTACCATTTTATCGAAACATAAAATAGAACCAGTTTGTAACAAACCACATAAAATTGTTTGCTCACCCATTAAATCTGATTTTACTTCAGCTACAAAAGAAGATTTTAAAACACCAGCTCTATCACCACCAGTTGCAACAGCATAAGCTTTTGCATAATCCCAACCTTTACCTTCAGGGTCGTTCTCTGGGTGAACAGCGATTAAAGTAGGTACACCAAAACCTCTTTTGTACTCTTCTCTAACCTCAGAACCTGGGGATTTAGGAGCAACCATAATTACAGTAATATCTTCACGTACTTTAGTACCTTCTTCAACGATGTTAAAACCATGAGAGTAAGCTAAAGCCGAACCTTTTTTCATTAAAGGCATAACTGCTTTTACAACAGAAGTATGTTGTTTATCAGGAGTTAAGTTTAAAACTAAATCTGCACTTGGAATTAATTCCTCGTACGTTCCAACTTTAAAACCATTTTCTGAAGCATTGATAAATGATTGTCTTTTTTGATCGATAGCTTCTTTTCTTAATGCATAAGAAATATCTAAACCGCTATCTCTCATGTTTAAACCTTGGTTTAAACCTTGAGCTCCACAACCCACAATCACAATTTTTTTACCTAAAAGAGCATTAACACCATCAGAAAACTCTGATCTGTCCATAAATTCACATTGACCTAATTGCTCTAATTTTTGAGCGAATGTTAAAGTGTTGAAATAATTTGCCATAAAATATATATTACGTAACTAATTTTTGAGTTGCAAAAGTCGGATTTTTTTCCCTAATAGAAAAACGATTTTGCATTTAATTATATTATTGTTATTAAATACAGTGTGTTAAAGTGTTAAACATTAAATCTGAAGTGCATAATATCTCCATCTTTAACAGTATATTCTTTACCTTCAACTTGCATTTTACCGTTTTCTTTACATGCAGCTTCCGAACCATATTTTACAAAATCATCATATGCAATTACTTCGGCACGGATAAATCCTTTTTCAAAATCCGAGTGTATTACACCCGCAGCTTGTGGTGCTTTAACACCTGTTGGAATTGTCCACGCTCTCACTTCTTTTTCACCAGCTGTAAAATATGTACTTAAGTTTAATAATTTGTAAGCAGCGCGAATTAGATAATTAACACCAGGTTCTTTTAAACCAGCATCCTCTAAAAACATAGCTCTTTCATCAGCATCTTCAAGTTCTGCAATTTCAGATTCCAATTTTGCGCATAAAACTAACACCCCAGCACGTTCTTCATCGGCAATTTTTTTTACTTGATCAACAAATTGATTTCCGTTTGCAATTCCTGCTTCGTCTACATTGCAAATGTATAATACTGGTTTGGTGGTTAATAAATTTAAATCGCTTAATAAAACTTTTTCTTCATCACTTAGTTCTTTTACACGAGCAGCTTTACCTTGTTCTAAAATATGAACATAATCCTCTAAGGCAGCAACAATTTTTTGCGCTTCTTTATCGCCATTTTTTGCTGCTCGGCGGTGTTTGTCTAAACGTTTGTTTACAGTATCTAAATCTTTTAATTGTAATTCGAAATCGATTGTTTCTTTGTCACGAATAGGATTTACAGAACCGTCAACATGAACTATATTTGGGTCGTCGAAACATCTAATAACATGTAAAATAGCATCTGTTTCGCGAATATTTCCTAAAAATTGATTTCCTAATCCTTCGCCTTCGCTGGCTCCTTTCACTAGGCCTGCAATATCCACAATTTCGATTGTGTTGGGTTGTACTTTTTGAGGTTTTACCAATCTTTCTAATTCATTTAATCGAGGATCAGGAACAGTGATTGTTCCTACATTTGGTTCGATTGTACAAAATGGAAAGTTAGCAGATTGTGCTTTTGCACTAGATAAACAATTAAATAAAGTTGATTTTCCTACGTTTGGTAAACCAACTATGCCGCATTTTAAAGCCATAAATTAAAATTTTGCCAAAAATAGTAACATAAACCGAATACCCCAAATATAAATTGATAGGGTTTAAAATAAAAAAGCCCCGAAAAATTTTTCGAGGCCTTTTTTTATATTTAAATTTTAATTATTTCCCTGCACTGATAGATATTAATTGTACTTTAAAAACTAATGTAGCAAAAGGAGGAATCATACCACCTGCACCAGCTTCACCATAACCTAAGTTATAAGGAATAAACAATTCGATTTCACCACCTTCATCAATTAATTGCATACCTTCTGTCCAACCTGGGATAACATTACCTAAAGGAAATTCGATAGGTTGCCCTCTTTTAAAACTGCTATCGAAAACAGTGTCATCAGTTAATTTACCTTCGTAATGTACTTTTACAGTATCAGATTTTTTAGGGAATTTACCATTACCTTTT
>JBEEPA010000055.1:0-6838 GCA_041191385.1 Bacteroidota bacterium
CGGGAAAGGTGCCCGATAGGGCGGAAAGGGGTGAATGATAATACATTATTTTAAGACTTTTAAAAAGATTTATTAATGTGAAATGTGGTTTTATTTAAGTGTTTCAGAGATAAAATAAAAAACCCCTCTCCGCCCTTCGGGCACCTATCTCCAAAAAATGTTAGAGGAGTTACGTACACAAAAAAAATTGTTTCTCTATATAAAAAAAATGCTACAGTACACCTATAACTCTTTGTCTTAAAGTAAAGCTAAACTCTCCGCGGTTTGTTGAATGGATAAGTTTATTTTTTCAGTTGCCGAATCTAATTCTTCAAAAGTTATGGTTAAGGGTGGAGCTAATCTTAATGATTGATCATTAAATAAAAACCAATCTGTTATAACTCCGTTTTGAATACAGTTTTGAATAACCTTAAAATTGATTTCAGCACTTTCAAACTCAATAGCTAACAATAAACCTACCGAACGAATGTTTTTAATAATAGGATTATTTTGTATTTTACTTATAATATAGCTTTCTTTTTTATGAACTTGTTCTACTAATTTTTCCTGCTCCAAAACGTTTATAGTTGCTAAAGATGCAGCACAACTTACAGGATGTCCACCAAAAGTAGTAATATGGCCTAATACAGGTTGGTTCGTTAAACATTGCATTATTTCTTTAGGTGCCACAAAAGCACCTAAAGGCATTCCACCTCCCATTCCTTTTGCAAATGTAAAAATATCGGGTTGTACTCCACATATTTCCCATCCAAACATATTTCCTGTTCGTCCAAATCCAGTTTGAACCTCATCGAAAATTAATAAAGCCCCCATTTCATCACAACGTTCCCTAACTTTTTTTAAAAATAAAGTGTCGCCTTTAATTATACCAGCTTCTGCTTGCACATTTTCCATAATTACACAAGCTGTTTGATTATCAATTGTTTTGATATCCTCCAAGTTATTAAATTCTATTGGATATACTTCTGGTAACAATGGTAAAAAACTATTTTTAAAATAATCGCTTCCAATAATACTTAAAACACCTTGAGTACTGCCGTGGTAAGCATTTTTACAATACACAATTTTAGGCTTTCCAGTATATCTTTTGGCTAATTTTAAAGCGCCTTCGTTTGCTTCACTACCTGAGTTTACAAAATATACATTATCAAATTTTTCGGGTAATAAAGAGCAAATTTTATGAGCCAATTGCACTTGTGGACTTTGAATGTATTCGCCATAAACCATTAGGTGCATATATGTTTCGGCTTGATTTTTAACAGCTTCAACAACTTTTGGATGACAATGTCCAACGTTGCTAACCGAAATACCACTAATCATATCGATATACACTTTTCCAAATTTATCCCACATTTCTACCCCTAAAGCTTTTACAATTTCCAAAGCAATTGGTGCAGGGGATGTTTGAGCTATAAAATTGTAAAAAGTACTGCGTTGATTCATTGTATAATGGATTTGTTATTTTTTTCTAAATCGATATCCAAATTTGATATTAATATCTAGTGCACCGAACTTTAAATCTTGCCAATTGGAATCTGTTGATGGTTGGGTTTCACCTTCGATTCTAAAAGTATGAATATCATATTTATGTTGCGACCATAGCGCAGAAAGTTCAAAAAACCATGGGTAAATTGTACCAAATTCATCACCTAGATGATATCTAACACCAAATCCGCCCATAATTTGTCGCCCTGTACCATGTTTTTCATGAAATACACCTTCTATAAATTGATTTTTCTTTAACTCCGAAAACATTAAACCAGTTTCTACAAAGGCCAATATACCATTTTCGTTAAAAAGGGAAATTTTTGAGTTAAAACCACCACTTTGTACTCCGCCTAAGCTTTGGTTTTTTGCAGTTTCACCTCGCTGAAAATCTGCATTACTTCTATCGTTAAAAAACGAAGGTTGATACATTAAACCCAATTCAAATGATTTAAAAAATGCGTAATTTACTGTTAACGGTAAGGAAAGTGGAGCGAATAGTTGAAATTCTGGAATATAATATCTGTTTTTTCCTCCTCCTTGAGATATCGTTAAATCTTTTTTAAGTAAAGCCTCATCTAAATCTTGAGCTATAGCTTTTTGCGACAACAAAAATAGACTTACAACATGTATAAAAATACAAGTTTTAAATAGAGCTAATGATTTTATCTTTGTTTTGGGCATAGCTGCATTAACTGCAAAAATTAAATTTTATTGCTCAGTAATAAAACCAATATACTTTAAATCGTTCCAAAAATCTGGATAAGATTTTTCAACTACCTCAGGTTCCTCAATTTCAAATGCATCATCTAGCATTAATGCTAAGGGAGCAATACTCATGGCAACTCTATGGTCATCAAAGGTTTTAATAGCCTGTTTAGGTATTTTAAATTTCGAAGGTAAAATTTCAATTTCATCATTCGGTAAAATTTTAACATCAACACCAAACTTTCCTAATTCACTTTGTATAGCAACAATTCTGTCGGTTTCCTTAATGCGTAAACTTTCTAAACCTTTAAATTTCGAATGTATTTTAAGTGCCGCCACAGTTGCTGCAACAGTTTGTGCAACATCTGGGCAGTTTGAAAAATCGTAATTAAAAATCGCTGGATAACCATAGTTTTCTAATTTTGTTAATCTTACACCGCCATCAATAAATTCTGTTTGCACACCAAAATTTTCGTAAATTTCAACAATAGCTTTATCACCCTGTAAACTATGATTTTTTAAACCCATTACTTCAATCTGAGCATTTTTGCTTAAAGCTACAATTTGGTACCAATACGATGCCGCACTCCAATCTGCTTCAACGGTAAAATCTTGTGCTTTGTATTCGCCTTCTTCAATCGTTATCTGATTATTTTCCCAAGTATATTTTGCACCAAAATGTTCAATTAATTTTAGTGTCATATTGAGGTAAGGAACAGATGTGATTTTACCAGTTAAGTTCATTTTTAATCCGCCCGATAACAATGGGGCAATCATGATTAAAGCCGATAAAAATTGGCTACTCACACTGCCGTCAATATCAATTGTTTCTCCATTTAATTGTTTTCCATTAATTTTTAAGGGCGGACAACCTTGTTTTTCTGTATATTCTATCTCTGCACCCAATTGTTTAAGTGCATCTACTAAAATATGAATAGGTCTGTTTTTCATTCTCTCGGAACCAGTCATCAACCAAGTACCTTTTTTATTAGCGTAAAATGCGGTTAAAAAACGCATTGTAGTTCCAGCAGGACCAACATCTTTAACACAACCTTCTTGTTGCAATAATCTAATCATTGTTTCGGTATCTTTTGCAATTGCAATGTTGGATACCGTAAAATGTTGTTTACATAAAGCTTGAATTAATAACACTCTGTTACTTTCGCTTTTACTTGCAGTTAAATTTATACGCGCTTTAAATTCCTTTTTAGGCGCTTTAATTTTGATAGTATCTATCATTATTTAATCATTTTATTGTATTGATTGAAAGCTTTTTCTATTTCTTTGCTGTTACAAAACACATCCCAAGTACATTCGCCAATGTTAGATAATAGCGAAAAACTAAGTTTGCCATCCGAATTTTTTTTGTCGTGAATCATTAGTTTTAAATATTCTTTATATAACTTTTTATCCAATTTGGGCAAGTTAAAAATCCTATTAAAACTTTGGAAAATCTCTTTTAATTGATCTTCTTTTAAAATGTTTTTTTCTACCGATAAAATAGCTTCTACGACCATTCCGATGGCAATAGCTTCGCCGTGTAGATAATAATCTTCAAAATTTTCTAAATGATATGTTTCGATTGCATGTCCTATGGTATGCCCAAAATTTAAAATCTTGCGTTCTCCTTTTTCTTTTGGATCTTTTAAAACAACTTGATTTTTAATTTCAACAGAATGATGAATGATTTTAGTCCAATCCTCAAACTCTTGTAAATCAATTTCTTTTACTTCGTTCCAGTAATTTGCATCTTTAATTAAAGCATGTTTTAATACTTCTGCAAATCCCGATTTTAACTGTCGGGGCTCTAAAGTGCTTAAAAATTGTGGCGCAATAAATACCCCTTTAGGAAAGTTAAACACCCCGATTTGATTTTTTAAGCCACCCAAATCTATCCCTAATTTTCCACCCACAGAAGAATCAACCATACTTAATAAAGTTGTAGGAATATTAATAAAATCCACACCTCTTTTGTATGTAGAAGCTATAAATCCTCCCATGTCGCCCAAAACTCCACCTCCTAAATTAATAACCAAAGCTTTTCGGTCGGCGTGTAAATCGCTCATAGCTAGCCAAACCTGCGTAACTACCTCAATTACTTTATTTTCCTCGCCACTTTCGGTTTCAATTACTTCAGCATCCTTTAAAACTTCAACATTTTGTATAACATCGCTTAAACAAAATTGTAAAGTGTTTTCGTCCACCAAAATAAAATACTGCGAGTATTTATTATGCGCCAAATAATCTTTAAGTTTTTGTAAGGCATTTTCCCCAATATGAACAGGATAGCCATCCGATAAAATTGTAAACACAAAAAATCTAGTTAAATTTCCGCTAAATTAAATAATTACATCGATAAAGTTATTAAAAAGCACAATTACTTATAAGGTTAAGTACTTTTAAAAGATAAAAATTTAGAATTTTTACAATCAATATATTATTTTTGCGCAAATAAATTTTAAACCATGGGAAGAGCATTTGAATTTAGAAAAGCACGTAAATTAAAAAGATGGTCGGCTATGGCCAAAACTTTTACGCGTATAGGAAAAGATATTGTGATGGCGGTAAAAGAGGGTGGACCAAATCCAGAATCTAACGCTAGGTTAAGAGCTGTTATCCAAAATGCTAAGGCAGCAAATATGCCTAAGGATAATGTGGAACGTGCTATTAAAAAAGCGAGTGATAAAGATACTGCCAACTATAAAGAGGTTTTATTTGAGGGGTATGCGCCACATGGAATTGCTATTTTAATTGAAACTGCAACCGATAACAATAACCGTACAGTAGCCAATATCCGTAGTTATTTTAACAAGTGTAATGGTGCTTTAGGTACGCAAGGCTCGGTAGAGTTTATGTTTGATCATACTTGTAATTTCCGAATTCCTGCAGAAGGTGTGGATGTTGAGGAAATGGAGTTGGAAATGATTGATTTTGGAGTTGAAGAAATTTTTGTTGCGGAGGATGGAATTTTATTGTACGGACCTTTTGAAAGTTTTGGTGCAATACAAAAAGAATTAGAGCGCAGAGGAATTGAAATTTTATCTTCGGGTTTTGAAAGAATTCCACAGGTAACTAAAAAACTTACAGAGGAGCAAGTGGCGGATGTGGAAAAATTACTAGAAAAAATTGAAGAGGATGATGATGTACAAAATGTGTATCACACGATGGAAGAATAAAAAAAGCTGCCCTTTTGGAGCAGCTTTTTTATATATATCCTTTAATGTAATACACGCTATACCCTACAATTTCGTGCAATAAATTTCCCCATCCGCCAAGATGACTGGCGTTTGGGATAAAATATTCTTCCCAATGAAATTGTTTGTCTTTTTCACTTTCGGGATTGGTGGAGTAGTGTGCAACTTTTAATCCTAACTTTTCGAAACAAGCAACTGAACGGCGCATATGAATTGCAGAGGTAATTATAATAACATTGTTTTGTAGTTCCTCTAAACTGTATTTTTGTTTTAAAATCTCTACAGTGTTTACTGCGTTTTCATAAGTGGTTCTAGATGTAAATTCACCTTTAATAGCAGTTGTATCTACGCCAATTTCGATTAAATAATCTAATATGATTTGTGCTTCGCTAAATTCATCGTAGCGCAAATATCCCGAACCTCCGGAAACAATAATCTCCTCCAAAGTACCATTTTTAAGCAAAGGAATAGCTTGTAATAATCGGTCGATATTTTGATTAAAATGCACACGTTCATTTTTAGGATCGTAAATACTCATACCGCCCAAAACCACACCAACCTTAGCTTTTTGCACCTTGTTTTTAGGTAAAATATCCATCGTCCAAGCATTTAAAACACCGTTATAAACCCATGTGTTCGAAAAAACAATTAAAATGCTAAAAGCAACAATTCTACAAATACGTTTGTGTTTTTCGTTTTTGGAAATCCAAGCCCAAACCAATAAAATAATACTCCATAACAACGGGCTAAGGGTATAATCTAAAATTTTAGAGATAATAAAAAACATGATTTATTTTTTTACAAAACTAAGCTTTTATCCTTAAAATAGGAATGTTATTTAAAAAACGAATTATGTTTTAAACTATCTTGCGCTTGGGTGTATAATGCACAAATGGTGTATATGATTCCAAATATGATTTTGATTTTCATCAGCCAATAACCTTACGAATTCGGTTTACATCGGTCATGAGTTCAATCAATTTTTCGCCTTCTTCTTGTTCGATTAAGTTTTTGAAATTTTGCAAATTTTGAATGTATGCGCTTAAAGCAGTACTTAATGCATCTTTGTTTTGCTGAAAAATGGGAGCCCACATTTGTGGTGAACTTTTGGCTAAACGTACTGTAGAAGCAAAACCACTACCTGCCATATTAAAAATGTTTTTCTCGTCTTTTTCAATCTCTAAAACAGTTTGTCCGAGTACAAACGAGCTAATATGCGATAAATGCGAAACATAAGCAATATGTCTATCGTGTTCCTCCGCATCCATAAATAATGTTTTCATTTGCAAGGCATCAAAAAATGCTATAGCCTTTTGTAAAAACTCTGGATTAGATAAATTTGCTTCACAAATAATATTCATTTTCCCCTCGTACAAACCTTCCACAGCCGCCTCCGGTCCGCTGTTTTCCGTTCCTGCAATAGGGTGTGCAGCAATAAAATTAGCACGATG
>JBEEPA010000056.1:0-3308 GCA_041191385.1 Bacteroidota bacterium
GTAGTGTACACAGATCATCAAATTTTTGATAGATATCACCGCTATCGTGTTAAGGATTCGTATAAAAAAAGTAAACAAGCGCTTACTATTCAGGAAATTACAGGTTTGCAAAAAGGCGATTTTGTAACACATATCGATCATGGAATAGGTGTTTTTGATGGTTTGGAAATGATGGATGTGGGCGGAAAATTACAGGAAGCTGTAAGGTTGATTTATAAAGGAAATGATGTGTTGTATGTAAGTATTCAATCCTTACATCGTATTGCAAAATATAGCGGAAAAGAGGGTAAAGTGCCTGTTTTAAATAAATTGGGCACCAATGTTTGGAAAAATAAAAAGGCTGCAACTAAAAAGAAAGTAAAGGAGTTGGCTTTTGATTTAATTCAATTGTATGCTAAACGTAAAGCCAATGAAGGTTTTGCTTTTAGCTCCGAGCATCCTTACCAAAACGAAATGGAAGCTTCGTTTATTTTTGAGGATACCCCCGATCAGGAAAAATCAACTGCTGCTGTAAAAAAAGATATGGAAAATCCTTTTCCAATGGACCGTTTAGTTTGTGGGGATGTGGGTTTTGGAAAAACCGAAATTGCTATTCGCGCAGCTTTTAAAGCGGCTTTAGATAACAAACAAACTGCTGTTTTGGTTCCTACAACCATTTTGGCTTTTCAGCATTATCGAACTTTTTCGGAGCGGTTAAAAAACTTTCCTGTTACGGTTGATTATATCAGCAGATTTAGATCGGCTAAAGAAATCAAAAATACTTTACAACGCCTTGCCGAAGGTAAAGTAGATATTATTATTGGTACGCATCGTTTGGTGGGTAAAGATATAGTTTACAAGGATTTAGGTTTGTTAATTATCGACGAGGAACAAAAGTTTGGGGTATCGGTTAAAGATAAACTCAAAACTTTAAAGGAAAATTTAGATACGCTTACTTTAACCGCAACACCTATTCCGCGTACTTTACAGTTTTCGTTGTTGGGTGCTAGGGATTTAAGTGTTATCAATACGCCGCCACCTAATCGTTATCCTGTGGAAACCATTGTTACTACTTTTAATCAGGAAACTATAAGGGATGCTGTAGTGTACGAATTATCGCGAGGCGGACAAGTTTATGTAATTCATAATAGGGTTCAAAATATTCACGAAGTTGCAGGTATGATTCAAGCTTTGGTTCCTATGGCTAAAATAGGTGTGGGGCACGGACAAATGGATGGGAAAAAGTTGGAGGATACCATGATGGCTTTTGTAGAAGGTGATTTTGATGTTTTGGTGGCTACAACTATTATCGAATCGGGTTTGGATATTCCTAATGCCAATACCATTATTATCAACAATGCTAATAATTTTGGTTTAAGCGATTTACACCAAATGCGTGGTAGGGTAGGGCGAAGCAATAAAAAAGCTTTTTGTTATTTATTGTCGCCGCCTTTAAGTACTTTAACCGATGATGCGCGTAAACGTTTGCGTGCTTTAGAGGAATTTAGTGATTTGGGTAGCGGATTTAATATTGCTATGCGCGATTTGGATATTCGTGGTGCAGGCGATTTGTTGGGTGGGGAACAATCTGGTTTTATATCCGATTTGGGTTACGAAACTTATCAAAAAATATTAAACGAAGCTATCGAGGAATTAAAAGAAAATGAGTTTAAGGATTTATATGAGGAGGAATTAAAAGATGAAAATCGAACGTTTGTAAAGGATTGTGTGATTGATACCGACTTAGAAGTTTTGATTCCAACAACTTATGTAAATGCTGTGGACGAACGTTTAAAATTGTATAAGTGTTTAAACGATGTGCAAAACGAGGAAGAATTACAAACATTTAAGGCGGAATTGATAGATAGATTTGGCGTTTTACCAAATCAAGTAGAAGAGTTATTGGATACCATGCGCTTAAAATGGGTGGCTTTACGGATTGGTTTAGAGCGTATTGTATTAAAAAACAATCTGTTGCGAGTGTATTTTATAAGTGATGCACAACACAGTTATTATCAAAGCACAAAGTTTAGCAAAGTATTACAATTTGTTCAGCACAACAGTCATTTGTGCAAAATGAAAGAGGAAAAAGAAAAATTAACTTTATCGTTCCCAAAAATCAATACCATACATACTGCTATTGAAATTTTGCAAAAAATTGAAAACCAATAATTTTAGGCTTTAAATATGGAAAATCAACAAAAAAACAATCCATTACATGGCATAAAATTAGCCGATATTCTTCAGGAATTATACGATATTTATGGCTGGGAAGTATTGGGCGAAAAAATCAACATCCGCTGCTTCAACCATGATCCATCCATTAAATCTAGTTTAAAATTTCTGCGAAAAACCCCATGGGCTCGCACTAAAGTGGAAGAGTTGTATTTGGAAACTAAAAATGCTATTGATAAACTATCGAGGTCTTAATTACGTTATTTTACTGTAAAAAAATGCACTTAAAATTGAAACTTTTTTATTAATAAATAGTGTTTATAAGCTTTTTTTAAAATTCTGTTTTCGCTTTTTCTACCGCCTCAATTTGTCTAATTTTTCCTGCATCAGATAAAAATTTGCGCCCAGTTGATTTCAAAATATTATCCAACTCCTCAGTATAATCATGAATTTTCATTGTTTTTTCTTCAATGTCATTAATTTCTACCAAATCAAAGTAAGCCGAAACTAAATTATTGAGCACTTTTAATTCATCAACTTGTAAATAATTTTTAGCAACTAAGTCTTCCGTTTTTTTAGGTTGAGTTCCTTTAAATTTGGTAAATCCAGCAAATGGTTTTTGGAATCCAACCTAAAATAAACTACTTCTGCAGCTGTTTTCCGTGTGCTGCAAAATGTAACTTGAATAACTTTGAAAACACAATTAATTATGATTAAAATATCTAAATTCTATAGGTGTTTTACCAGTTTTCTTTTTAAAAAGTCTGCTAAAATAATGAGGGAAATTAAAACCTAAATTATAGGCAATTTCATTAACAGAATGTGTTGTGCTTAGAAGTAAGTGTTTAGCTTTATCCACTAAAAAATCATTAATATGTTCTTTTGCGGACCGTCCCGTTTCTTTGGTCAGCAAATCACTTAAATAATTTTGAGATAAGTTACAATTGTCTGCTAAGTACTTTATAGATGGCTGTCCAGATTCAATTAAATCATTTTTTTTAAAATAATCTTTTAAAAGTGATTCTACTTTAGAAACAATATCAGAATTTTGTGCTGCTCGTGTATTAAATTGTCGGTTGTAAAATCGCTGAGAATAACTCAAAATAAGTTCAATATTAGAAACTAATACTTGTTGACTGTGATTATCAATTCGT
>JBEEPA010000057.1:0-13937 GCA_041191385.1 Bacteroidota bacterium
GTGGAAATATAAATATAAAAAATTTAGAAAATCCTTATTTAAAGGGTGTGTTAAATGGATCGTTTAATTTGGAGGATTGGATGCAAAATATCCCTAAATCAACTATATACTTACTAAGTGGCTATTGTAAATTTAATGTAGATTTTGAAGGCTTGGTTAGGTTTGGTAATGAAAATGAGTGGTTAAATGATGTGAAAAAAATAAAGGCTGATGGTGGTGTATTTTTAAATAATGTAAATGTTCAAATGGACGAAAAAGGTACTTTGTTCCAAGATATTTTTGGAAAATTGGATTTTAAAGGAAAAAACATTGAAGTTCAAGATTTAAAAGGTAAAGTAAATTCTACAAACTTCGAAGTTAAAGGTTATTTTAACGATTATTTAAGTAGTTTACTAGAAGATGCTCCTTTAAAAATACAAGCTAGTGTAGTTGCTAATCAATTAATTATGGAGGAATTTTTATTGCCAAACGAAACTTCTAATCAGGGTTCTGGAGAATTAAAATTACCTTATTATCTTATTTTGGATTTAGATGCAAAATTAGATAAGTTTAGTTTTGGTAAATTTTCGGCTAGTGCAATTAGTGGAAGTATTAGTTTAAAAGAAAATATGCTAATTCTTAATCAGTTAGAGGCTAAAATGTGCGATGGAACGATTGTTTTAAACGGCAATTTAAATCAACAAAATCCTCAAAAAATTACTTACAATGCTCAAATGGATTTAAAAAAGGTAAATGTTAAAAAATTATTTTATGCTATGGATAATTTTGGACAAGATTTTTTGTTGGATAAGCATATTAACGGACATTTAAATAGTACTATTAATTTTATTGCAGAATCGGATAATTTTTTAAATATCAATTTAGAAAAAATTTATACTAAAGCCAATATTCAAATTCAAAAAGGAACTTTAAATAATTTTACACCTTTAGAGGAGTTACAAGCGTTTCTAAAACAAGATTTCGGTATGTATTTCGATTTAACTAGTTTACAATTTAATAATTTAAGTAACGAAATCGAAATTATTAACCAAACGATTTATATTCCAGAAATGGATATTGCTTCATCAGCTATAAATTTGAGTATGTCGGGTACACACACTTTTAATCACGATATCAATTATTTATTTAAAATTCGCTCTTCAGAAATTGCCAAAGCGCGAAATAAAAATGAAATTGATAAAAAGTATGGTGTAATTTACGATGATGGTAAATCATTGATTTTACCTTTAAAAATGTATGGAAATATCGATGATCCTAAGTTTAGTTACGATTTAAAAACTACTCAAAAAAATATAAAAGAAAATATTAAAACCGAAAAAGAAGATTTGAAAAAAACATTGGAACAGGAACGTAAAACTTGGAGTAAAAGCTATCAAGATTCGGTTAAAAAACAAGAAACAAACAAAAAAACACGTATTGAAGTGAAGTGGGAGGATGAATAATATTTGGTTGGTATAAAATATATTCGTGTAAAAATTCTGTAAAATAATCAAAAGTTTGTAGTTTTGAAGTTCATCATAATGTATTGCTGTGGAAAAAATAGAAACTACTGTATTTAAAAGCCCTCAAGAAGGTTCGGCTTTTGTTGCGCAAGAAGTAATTAATGTGATTACCGAAAATAATAAAATGGGTAAAACTACTGTTTTAGGTTTGGCTACTGGTGCTTCGCCTATAAAGTTTTATCAGGAATTGGTTCGCTTACATCAAACTCAAAATGTTTCTTTTAAAAATGTGGTAACTTTTAATTTGGACGAGTATTATCCAATGGATCCTGCTGCTATTCAAAGTTATCACTATTTCATGTATCAAAACTTATTTAATCATATTGATATTTTACCTAAAAACATTCATATTCCTAATGGTTTAGTGGATATTATAGAGGTTAATGAGTATTGTGAATCTTACGAATCGATTATTGATGGTTATGGTGGGATTGATATTCAAATTTTAGGTATAGGCCGTACGGGGCACATTGGTTTTAATGAGCCGGGTTCAAGTCCTAAATCTAAAACAAGATTGGTTACTTTGGATAAAAAAACCCGAACAGATAATGCTAAAGATTTTACCAGCGAAGATAATGTGCCACGCCGTGCAATTACTATGGGTGTAGGTACAATTTTAAAGGCTCGTAAAATTTATTTGTTTGCTTGGGGTGATAAAAAAGCTGAGGTAGTTAGGGATTCTGTAGAAGGTCCAAAAAACTGGAATGTTCCTGCTACTTTTTTACAAGATCACCCAAACACAGAGTTTGTTTTAGATACTTCTGCTGCACAAGAATTAACTAGAATTAAAACGCCTTGGGTTAATGGTGTATGCGAGTGGAATAACGAAAATAAAATTAAAGCGGTTTGTTGGCTGGGATTACAGCTAAATAAACCTGTTTTAAAATTAACAGATGAGGATTACAATCAAAACGGTATGGGCGAATTGGTTGCGCAAATTGGTTCTGCTTATGAATTAAATTTAAGTGTTTTCCGTCATTTACGTGATACTATAACAGGTTGGCCTGGTGGTAAACCTGGAACGCAAGAAATTAATACGCCAGAAAGAGCTGAACCTTTCCCTAAAAGGTCTCTTATTTTTAGTCCGCACCCAGATGATGATGTTGTTGGTATGGGTGGTACTTTGGTGCGTTTGGTGGATCAAGGACACGATGTGCATGTAGCTTATCAAACTTCGGGTAGTAAATCAGTGCATGATGAAGATGTATACATGCATTTGGGTTTATTTTCGGATTTGGCTAATTTAATGGAGAGTGATTCTAGTAAATCTGCTGATAAAGTAAAAGCGCTTAAAAAATATTTGTTAACTAAAGTAGGCGATGAGGCTACTTTAAATTTGGTTAAAAAGTTTAAAGGGATTATCCGTAGGGCAGAGTCGGCTTCGGCTAGCAAATTTTGCGGTGTAAACGAAAGTAATATGCACTTTTTAACTCTTCCGTTTTACGAAAAAAATACCTTGTCTAACTTAGCTTTTGATCAAGAAGATGTTGATATTGTAGTTAAATTGTTGCAAAAAATTAAACCGCATCAAATTTTTATATCTGCAGATTTTGTAAATCCTCAAGGAACTAAACGTTTTTGCTACGATATAATTATCGCTGCTTTAAACCAAGTAAAAGCCGAAAAATGGTCGAAAGATTGTTGGGTTTGGATGTACAGAGGAGCTGAGCAAGAATGGCAAATCAATGAAACGCAAATGAATGTTCCTTTAAGTCCTGATGAAGCTTTAAAGAAAAAGCAAGCGATTTTAAAGCATTATTCGCGTAAAGATGGCTCGTATTTTACTGGCGACGACAATAGGGATATTTGGAAAAAAACAGAGGATAAAAACAAGCATACTGCTGATGTTTTAAATATTTTAGGCTTACCAGAATATGAGGCAGTAGAATGTTTTAAAAAGTTAAATTGGCGCTAAACATTTAATTTTCTCTTAATATTAAAATAAGATTTAACTAAAAAAAACAAGCAATAATTTTTGTTGCTTGTTTTTTTTTTATAAATTTGGGCCATTACATAAACAATTAAACAATTAATTATGAAAAAAATTTTACTTTCAGTTTCTGCATTAGCATTAGCTTTTTCAGTTAGCGCACAAACAGCAACAAATGCTGAATTATCAGGTAACCAACCAACAACAAATGGTATTGGTTACAAGTACAACTTCAATACTTCTGAAACATTAGATAATGCAGTTTTAAACTGTACTAATGGTGGTTCTATTTGGGGAACTTTTGGAAGCCCTGCATTATCAAACTTTACTATTGATGCTGCTGGTTATTTAAATATTGCTTTCCCAGCTTCTACAGAGACTGGTAACGCTAGATATTCTTCAAATCGTTTTTCAAACGGTAACTGTGATAATATCACATCATCTCCATTAAACTTGTCTGCTAATAAAACAATTAGTGCTAAAGTTAAGTCTAGTGTTGATGTTGATTTTTTCATTTTAGCATCTTCTTTAGAAGGTGGTCAATGGATTTCTCATGATGGATCATTTACTGCAGTTTCTTTAGTTGGAGGTGAAGAATTTACAACTGTTAATTTTACTATTGCTGATAAAAACTGGCAAAATGCAGGTGATTTAAGCGCAGTTATTGGTTGGGAAATTTGGTTTTCAGGTCCAAGAGATGCTGGTACTTTAACTTTTGATGAGATTGCTTTTGGTGATGCTCAATTAGTAAACTCTCAAGTTATTAAAAATAATAATTTTATTGTTTACCCTAACCCAGCTTCTAATGTATTAACTGTTGAGGTTGATGCAGTTGCTGCTTCAAGTGTTGAGTTAGTTGATTTGTCTGGTAAATTAGTAGCTACTCAATCTGTAGGTGCTGGTTTTAACAAAGTACAATTTAACGTAGCTAATGTAAATGCTGGTTTGTATTTCTTATCTGTAAGATCTGCTAACGGTGTTGTTACTAAAAAAGTAATCGTTAAGTAATTTAAACTTACAAAATAAACTAAAGGTGCTTGTGCAAACAAGCACCTTTTTTTATGTCCGATAATGCTTGTTTTCTAAAATAATCATCATCGGATTTTTTCTTTTTAGTTTTTTTATTCCTCAATATTTTTTAATTCTTTTCGTTTTCTTTACATTTATCCAAGTTATTTTTTTAATGTGTATAGTGGTTTTTTAGTTGCTACAATACTCGTGTTATTTTTCTTTTATTATTTAATTTACAGTAGCTTATGCGTTTTGTTTTGCTTTTGAGTGTTATGTTATCTATGTTGGTAGCATGTAAAAATTGGAATGTGGAAAAAATAAAACCCGAAAGAGTGCAAAGTCATCAAAAGGTACAAATTCCAAATTTGCCTAAATATGAAATTGTAAAAAATGATCCATCACTAACCCAAATTTACCGTTTGGATAATGGTTTAACTTTGTATTTAAGTCCAAACCCTATCGCACCACGTATTCAAACTTTAATTTCTGTAAACGCTGGTAGTATTCATGATCCTGCCGATGCAACAGGATTAGCGCACTATTTGGAGCACATGTTGTTTAAAGGTACGGATAGAATAGGTACGGTTAATTACGAAGAAGAAAAAAAGTACTTGGACCAAATTGAAATTTTATTCGAGCAATTGCGCAAAACACGCGATACTTTAGCGCGAAATCAAATTTATTTACGAATAGATTCTTTATCTCAAATTGCTGCAAAATACTCGGCTCCTAACGAGTTAACGATGTTGTACCAAGCTATTGGTGCTAAACAAACCAATGCGTTTACAGGAAGCGAATATACGGGTTATGTTAACGATATACCTTCCAATCAATTAGAAAATTGGTTAAAAATTGAGCAAGAACGTTTTCGTAAACCAGTTTTGCGTTTATTCCATACGGAGTTGGAGGCGGTATATGAGGAAAAAAATATGGGTTTGGATGATCCCGACCGACAAATGTATTACGCAATGATGGAAGCGGTTTTTCCATCGCATAATTACGGACAACAAACTACTATTGGTACAGTGGAGCATTTAAAAAGTCCGTCCATGAAAGCCATTCACGATTATTATTACGCCCATTATGTTCCTAACAACATGGCGGTGCATTTAGCTGGAGATTTTAATCCTAAGGAAGCTTACGAATTAATTAAAAGATATTTTGGCGATTGGAAACCAGGAAATCCTCCTGCATATAATCCACCTGCCGAAAAACCTATTACGGATAAAGTGGTGGTTAAATTGGAATCTACCGAGGCGCCGCAATTATCTATTACCTATCGTTTTAACAATCAGGAAAATCCTCGTGCAAAGTATTTGGCTACCATGGTGGATATGTTATTAAGTAACAGTAAGGCTGGTTTAATAGATTTACATATCAATCAGCCGCAAAAAGCTATTGGTGCATATTCATATCATTATCCTTTAAAAGATTATACTTTACATGTTTTAGGTGGCGAGCCTACTAAAGGACAAAGTTTACAGGATTTGGAAGCTTTAATTATGGAACAAATTCAAAAAATAAAAAAAGGCGATTTTCCGGATGCTTTGATTACTGCTGTGGTAAACAATTTAAAAATGGACGAGCTAGAGGGATTGCGTAGTAACCGCAAACGTATGTATGCTTCTTTAGATGCGTTTAGCAAAGGTATGTCGTGGCAGGAAAAAGTGGCTTATTTAGATATTTTAGGAGCTATAACCAAAGAGGAAGTGGTTGCTTTTGCCAATCAAAATTATCAAAACAATTATGTGGTAGTTTACCGCAATCAGGTGGAGGAAACTGCTCGATTGGCTATTCCAAAACCGCCTATAACTCCTTTGGAAGTGAGTGATAACAATCAATCTAATTTTACCAAACGTTTTTTACAAGAAAATAATCCGCCTAAATTATTGGTGGACACTACACGTGCCGATCAGTTAATTGTAGTGGACAGTTTAAAAAATAAAGCGAAATGGATTTACCGTAAAAATTCGAGGGATGATTTGTTCGAAGCCAAAATTTATTTTCCAACTGGAAGTAATCAAAGTAAAACGATTGTTTTTGCGGCGGATTTATTACAACGTTGTGGTACCGATTCTTTATCGGCTCAACAAATTAGCGAGTTGTGGTACAACATGGGTGTAAGTTACTCGGTTGCAGTAGGTGGAAACCATACTGTGGTAAGTTTTAAAGGTTTAACCAAACAATTGGAGCCTGCTGTAAAATTGTTTTTACATCAGTTAAAATATTGTGTGGTTAATGCGGAAATTTTTCAGGCGGTTAAGGAATCTGTAATTCAATCGCGCAATAACATTTTAACTTCTAAAAAGGAATTGATGTGGACGGGTATGCGCGATTATTTGGTGTATGGCGAAAATTCTCCTTTAAAATTCCAGTTAAGCAACTCCGAAATTCAAAATCTTAAAGCCAAAGATTTAATTTCCGAGATTCAAAAAACATTAAAAACGCCTAATCAGTTTACGTATTATGGCGAATATGAAGTGGAAACGGTGGAGAATATTTGGACTAAATATTTCGATACAAAATCTCCTGCACAAAAATTAAATAAGGATTTTAACAGACTAGAAACTGCTAAAACGGAGTTGTTTTTTATCGACCAAAACAGTCAGCAAGCCGAAATTTTGTTATTGAGCAAAGGTGCGCCAATGCAAACTAAAGATTGGGCAATTCACGAGTTGTTTAACGAATATTTTGGAGGAAGTATGTCGTCGATTGTTTTCCAAGAATTACGCGAAAAACAAGCTTTGGCATACCAAGTTTACGCATCGTATGCATCGCCTAAAAAAGCAAACGATTCCAGATATATTATTGCATACATTGGTACGCAAGCCGACAAATATTTTGATGCTTTGGTAGGTATGAAAAATTTATTGGATAATTTAATTATAGATTCTGTTAAGTTCGAACAAAGTAAATTGGCGTTAATTCAGCGCATCGAAAGCGAGCGAATTCCAGAATACAGCGCGATTGCTATCTATTTAAATGCGCAAGAACAAGGAGTGCCTTTAAATAAAAATCAAATTTTATTCAACGAGCTACCTAGTTTAACTATTCAGGATTTAAAAAATTATTTCGTAAAATACATTCAAAACCAAAATTACCGTATTGGTATAGTTGGGCCAAAATCCGAAATCGATTTACAAAAACTAGAAAAATTTGGCAAGGTTAAAACCATCGAAAAAGCTATCTTGTTTCCGTATTAATTTCAATTAAATATAGAAAGAAGATGAATAGTATAAAAACATATAAACACCTGTCAGGTTTCAAAAGCCTGACAGGTGTTTATATGCACATTGATGCATTATAAATTATTTGGTAAAACTATGAAAAGTAATTATTTATTAAATATTGCAATAGTTATATTTTTAGTATGTATTGCTTTTATTTTACAATGGAAATATTTACAGGATTATCCATTGTTTACCCATGCTTGGGCACAATCGGATAGGTTTGCAATAAGTTTGAGATTTTTAGAAAATGGCATGAATTTTTTTAAGCCAGAAACTTTTATGTTTAATCCACAATTCCCGCACGACCATTGGGTGGAATATCCCGAGAGCATTACAGCGGTGGATTTTCCAATACACGATTATATTGTGGCAATTTTTATGCAGTTATTTGATAGTAAAATGCCTTGGATTTTTAAAACGTATAGTTTATTGTATAGTTTAGTTGGATTTTACTTTTTGTTTTTAACTTGTATGCAACTTACCAAAAGTAAAATTAAATCAACAATTATTACAGTTTTTGCTTTAACTTCTCCAGTTTTAGTTTTTTATCAAGCAGGATTTTTACCAGGAATTCCCTCTTTAGCCAATGTTTTTATCGCTTTTTATTTTGCTCAGAAATTCTTTCAGGATTTCAAAAAGAGAGATTTTTTAATAGCCTTACTATTTTTAACCTTCGCAACCTTATCACGAACTACCTTTTTAATTCCATTAGTTGCATTTTTAACAGTTAGCCTTGGCTTGTTGTATATAAATAAATTAAGTATTAAAAATAAAATTTTACCTGTAGTTATATCTTTAGTTAGTATTGTTGCTTATGCTAAATACAATGGGTATTTGAGAGAAAAATATGGCTCTATTTTTTTAAACTATATTATGCCACCAAAAAGTTGGGCAGATTTTAAAGAGTTAGTTCAAGCAACCTATGATAATTGGTTTTTTCAGTATTTTACTTTGTATCATTATTTATTGGTTTTGGCAGTTTTTAGTATTGCTATTATAATGTATTTTAAAACAGATAAATCCAATTTAATCAAAGCAAATTTGCTTTTTACTGTACTTTTATGGTTGGGTAATTTTGCATTTTTTATTGCAATGGCTCGTCAATTTCCGCACCACGATTATTATTTTATTGACACTTTTTATTTTCCTATTGTTGTTTCTTTACTTTGGGGTTTTACAGTTTTTTCAAAATTTAATATTCAGCCAGTTTATTTTGCGATTATTTTATTAATAACCGCTCCATATTTTATTAGTGAGGCGAATAATTTTCAAATGGATAGAAGAATTGTGAACGATTGGGACGAAAATTACAATATGGTACAGGATTATAAAAATAGTGAATTTTATATGGATAAAATTGGCGTTCCAAAAGATGCTAAAATTTTTGTGATTGATGCATTTGGACCAAATTATCCTTTTTTATTATTAAACAGAAGAGGGTATTACATGCGTACCGAACATACGGATAGATTTTTAAATGTATTAAGCTGGAAGGCTCCTTATATTATTTATCAGCAACGTAACTTAAATCGTTTAACCGAAAATTATCCCCAAATATTTGAAATGTATGCTCAATTTGCAACTAACGATACTTTAGTGGTTTTAAAATTAAAACAATAATTTATTGTTTTATATACAAGTGTAAAACATCTTTACTTTCAAATCCATTATAATACTCGTTTAAATTTACTATCCAATCCGGAATACTAGCTTGCTTAAATTTAAATTGATTGTTATTTAAATACTCAATTAAACAATTATTATCTAAATCCGTTTTTCTACAAATTAATACGTTTGCATTCTCAAAAACAAAATTTATACTATCCGGATTACATGGGTCGTTTAGCAATTTAAATGTCATGTTTTCACGGTAATAAAAATTCATTTTTAATCCTTGCCAAGGGTCGAAGGGATTTGCCCAATTGGTATGATGAATCGTAATTTTTTTATCGCCATAATTATCCGCAATATATTTTGTTAATTCCATTCTGCCTATTCCAGCCGATTTAAACATCATTGCGCTTAATCCAATCAAATTTACAATCAATATAATGCTCCAAATACATATACTAATTATTTTATTCTTTAGTAAAATCCAATTAAATAAGTTACTTTTTTGCACAGCAGTTATTACAATAATGGGCATTAAATAAGCTAAAGGAAATAAAAATCGTACTTCTTTATGATCAATTAAAGTATGTATTAAAATGTATATTAATAAACTTATTACTATAGGGTTTAATTTTTCTTTATACCACAAAATCAAAATACTTATCACATATAAAAATCCAATAGGGTATAAAGGAGCTTTTACAATCTGGATAAAGTAAAACCATTTATCAGCACTTCCAAATGCGTTTTCACTTTCATCAAAAATTCCTTCTAAAACAATTTTTAAATAGTTTATGGATGTAAATGTAAGTTCGTTATAAAACCAACTATCGATTAAAACTCCCAAACAAAAAACTATCGCAAAAGAGCTTAAAAGTACCAAAGTGTTTTTTGCAATAACTTTATTTTTAAATAATATAAAAACTAAATAAGGAACTAAAAAAAATAAAATCTGAAACCTAATTAAAAATGCCAAACCTGTTAAAACCCCTATCCTATACCATATAATTTTTGATTGATTACTCTCTAAAATTATCCATACCAATAAAAGTCCAGATAAGGTTTCGGCAGTATATCTTACCGATAAAAAAGGAATAAACCACGTAAAAAATGTTAGTGCGCAAAATAGCAGCCATTTACCTCCGGCAATATTTAAATTTTTCTCAGCATATTTAACGCTTTTAAATAAAGTACATAAAGCCAATATAGCTACTAATATTCTTAAGATTGTATTTTGCAAATGTGGTTCTATCAAACCTATTGTTTTTAATATACCAAAAAAAACATAAGCAAAAGTAGGCAGTATAGCAGAGCGCATTTTTTCATTAAACTCCCATGCTAAATCTTTTGCATCATTTATTCCATCTTTATAAATAGCAAATTCCAAAACTTGGTAATGTTCATCTGCATGGTAAAATCCGTTACTATTTAAGGCTGTAATTACAAATACAGTAATTGATATAATAACAATATAATTGATAAGTTTCTTCAATTGCATAAACACGATAATTAATTGTGCAAATCTAAAAAATAAAAATCACATATATTTTTTAAAATATTATTTAATTATTTTATTATTTAAAAATTTATTATAACTTTGATTTAAACTTTAAATTTTTATTATGAAAATAAATAATTACACAATGTATTATTATAGTTTAATCAATGCAGTCCAGCGTACAAAAAAATTTCCCGATTTAAAAGTGGGTAAATAGGTAAGTGTCTACAAATTTTCCCTAATCCTGTGCAAGATTTTGTAAATTTATCCATTGAAGAAGATAATGATAATTTAAACACAGTGAATATTCATGATGTTAATGGTAAATTAGTTTATTCGGAACAAATTATCAGTAATCAAAATAAAATGATCGACACCCAACACTGGGCACGTGGAGTTTATTTTGTAACAGTAAACGGAAAAGCTAACATTCAAAAAACAAAAATTGTAAAATAACATTTCCTTCTAGCGCGTAACTCCTTTCCCTCGGGAAAGGTGCCCGATAGGGCGGAAAGGGGATTAAAAACTAAAATTATAAATTATGAAAAAAATATTAAGCATAGCAACAACAATAATTGTATTAGCTACAACTATATCTTGTAAAAGAGAGCGCTTATACGAGGCTAAAGGACAAGTTTTAAACGCTGTAACTGGCGAACCTGTAGTAGGTGCAAAAGTATATTTAAACGATGAATTGGGAAATAACGACCCTATTTTATCAAGTGATGGTATAGAAAATTCAGATGTAGCATTAACAGATAATGAAGGTAGGTATCATGTTAAAATAATGACTAAATCAGGAAAGGGTATTATTTCTGTTGGTAAAAGTGGGTATGAATTTAATGTATATAGCGAAAATGGAAACGTTGTAAAACATTGGACAATGATAGGAGAAGGGACTACTAATTTAAATTTAATTTTAGAAGGTATTGCTTATTTTAACTCTCCATTTTACAAAACATCTGCACCTCAAAAAGATCAGGATAGTTTGAAGATTACTTTGTTGTCTTATGAGGATTTAAATATAGGGTTAAGAAGTTTAGGTACAAAATTACACAAAGGTAAAGGTTCTTTCACTTTTTTTAATGATGGCGATGAATCTGGAATTATTACTAAAGGCGACAGTTATCTTCGATACAAACTAGAATTTACAACTGACGGAGTTTGGCAAACTAAAATAGATAGTGTGTTTTTACCAACTTCTTTAGAGGTAATTAGAGATACAATTTATTACTAAACACATTCAAAAACATCCGATTGGATTTTAATTAAAACCTCGAGCAAAGCTTTGCTCGAGGTTTTTTTACGCTTTGGTTTTCACGCAGAGTTTGCAAAGTATTTCGCAGAGCTCGCTAAGAAATAATGCTTTGAAAAAATATAGCCAAACTCTTTGCGTAAGTCTTTGCGATATTCTTTGCGCTTTTTGCGTGGAACTCTATTTTTAAAAATTAAAAAGTATCAAAAAGCTAAACTTTTATTATTTTAGAATTAAATTTGCCAAATGGATTTAAATGAAAAAATTAAAGCAGCAGAATCTAGGGTGTTTAAAGCAGTTTTCCCTAATGATACTAACCATTACGATACGATGTTTGGCGGTAAAGTAATGTCGATGATGGACGAAATTGCCTTTATTGCAGCCACCAGATTTTGTAGAAAAAAAGTTGTTACGGTAAATAGCGACTCGATTGATTTTAAATTACCCATTCCTGCAGGAACAATTATAGAATTTATTGCCAATATTGTAAAAGTAGGCAATACCAGTATGGAAGTAGAAGTGGTGGGCTATGTAGAAGAAATGTACAACGAAACCAGGTTAAAAGCTGTAACAGGAAAGTTTACTTTTGTTGCCGTAAATGAAAATAAAAAAGCAGTGAAAATTATTGATTAAAAAATGAAATCATGAATAAATTATATATTTTAATTTTTAGTGTAGTATTTTTACAATCTTGCCATCTTTTAAACAAGCCTAAAACATCAGAAAATACAGCGGAGAACACAGAAAAAATAGTGCTAAGTCCTCAAAATAAAACTGCACCATATCAAGCGTCCGAAAAAAAACATGTGGATTTATTACACACCCAGTTACATGTAAGGTTTGCTTGGGCAAAACAAGAAGTTTACGGGGTAGCTAATTTATCCATAAAACCCTATTTTTATCCTGTGCAAAACTTAGAAATTGATGCACAAGGTATGCAAATTAACAGTGTGGAATTAATCGAAAAAAATGGAGAAAAAAAGAAATTAAATTATCAAAACGATTCGGTAAAAATTAAAATTCAGTTACCTAAAAAATACACTCGTAAAGATACCTTCCAGTTGCGAATTGATTACGTTGCCCGCCCTAATTTATTGAACAAAAAATTAAATGCTAAAATAAGAGAAGACAAAGGTTTGTATTTTATTAATCCGTTAAATAAAATTAAAGATAAACCTATGCAAATTTGGACACAAGGCGAGCCCGAAGCAAACTCCTGCTGGTTTCCAACTATTGATGCTCCCAACGAAAAAATGACTCAGGAGTTGTACATAACTGTAGATGAAAGATTTAAAACTTTAAGCAACGGAGTTTTGGTAAAAAGTACCAAAAACAACGACGGAACAAAAACCGATTATTGGAAACAAACTTTACCCCACGCACCTTATTTAACGATGATGGCAATAGGTGAATTTGCGGAGATAAAAGACAAATGGCAAAATATACCAGTGAATTATTATGTAGAACCTAAAGATTCTGCAGATGCACTATTAAACTTTGGAAATACGCCAGAAATGATTGGATTTTTCTCCGAAATTTTTGGATATAAATACCCATGGGATAAATACCACCAAGTTGTGGTAAAAGATTTTGTGGCAGGTGCCATGGAAAATACATCCGCTGTAATACATGCCAATTATGTGTTTAGAAACAAACAACAATTAATTGATATGAATTTTGAAAGTATTGTAGCGCATGAGTTGGTACACCATTGGTTTGGTGATTTAATTACTTGCGAATCGTGGGCAAATTTAACTTTAAACGAAGGTTTTGCAACCTATGGGCAGTTTTTATGGGCAGATTTTAAATACGGAAAAACCGAAGGAGAGCGCGAATTATCCAAAGCAAAAAGTAAATATTTACAAGATACGCCATACAAAGAAATTATTAGATATCATCA
>JBEEPA010000058.1:0-3339 GCA_041191385.1 Bacteroidota bacterium
ATATAATCGAAAATGGTGGTGGTTTGGACGAAAACGGAATTCCTATTGCAAAAGACAATCAGGATATTGGTGCACATTATTTAATTTTTGAAAAAAAAGGAGAAAATTTACGCAATGAAATGGCAAAATTTAAAAGTTTTTTGGTCCAACAAATTGATTCAAACGATAAAGAAATTATACAATCTATCGAAAATCTTTTAAACACGCCTGATTATGTGGATTATGAAGGAACTAAATCACCTTGGGAAAACGGACTTTCCGAGCATTTACCACTAGTTGCAGTAACCGCAAACTTAAGTAATATCCAAACCTATGTTCAAAGCAGTAGCGCTCAGGTTTTAAGTTACTTACAAGAGCAAATTTCATCCGATAGTTACAAAGTAAACCAAATTATGGCAACAGTTTTACCGCACGAAAGTTATATTTTAAGTGGAGATGAATTTAAAGCTGAAATTTTTTTAGCTGCTGCCGATACTACTCAAGAACCAATAATTGTGGTTGGAAATTACAACGAAAGCTTATTTAAAGAAAAAAATGTTGTTGAATTTTTAGGTAAAACAGATACTTTAAAAGCAAGTAAAGGCAAAGGTTTTTACAGTACAAGATCTCAAAATTTAGGCAGCAATACCATTAAAGGAATTATGTTTGTTCCGCACCCCAATCCTAAAATGAAAGGTAAATTTTTACAATACCCTTTTCAAAACCAGTATACTGTTGGCGCTCCTTCAGCAGTTATTTCTAGCAGTCAGCTCCAAATGATGTACATGGGTATCGAAAATATTATCGAAGTTTCTGCATCAGGTATTCAAAACAATCAAATTAATTTGTATTCTCCTCAAGCTGATGTATTTAAAAAAAATAATGGTGTATATTCAATAATTCCAAAAAAGTTAGGAAATATTGATTTAGAAGTAATTTACACAAATGAGAACGGACACAAAAAAATAATTGGAAAACAAACTTGGAAATCTAACCGATTACCCAAACCAGAAATTGAATTTATGAAGAAAGATTTAGAAAAAAGTTACGCTAAAGGTGCTTTTGAAATCCCTTTATATCAATATTTTACTACAAAATATCCAACAGGATTTCCAGTTACTACTTCCCCAATATTAAAATCATGTGATGTTGAATTTACCATTCAAGGTCAATTGTACCTTGTAAAATTAGATAAAGGAAAATTCAACAATGATTTCAAAAGAAATATTGATAAAACAAGGCCAGGAGACAAATTAGAAATTAACATTCAAGCAAAAACACCTGATGGAATTACGCATACCATTACAGAAAAAATAATTTTAAGATAACCTCCACTCACCCCTAAAATTTTTAGGGGTGATTTTTTTTAAATAATTTTTAGTTTTAAAATATTTTAATAATTTCGCTTCAATATTGTAATAATATGATTTTTCAAAAAACTATTCTATCCTTTTTTGTATATCTAATTCCAATTGGAGTTATTGGACAAATATCAAGAGCATATTTTGATAGGTTGGGTAATGAAACTTCTGAATCAAACTCTTACTATTACAGAGAGAATATAGGTGGTAATAGATATTTATCTTTTTATACTTCAACAAAATCTAGATATTTTGAAGGAAATATTTTAAACGCAACTAGCTATTCCGAAAAAAATAACATTTATGAGGGCCAATGTATTTGGTATCATAAAAATGGAAATACTTTAGCGATAAGAAATTTTGATTTAAATGGTAAAGAAATAGGCGTATCTATATACTATTTCGAAAATGGAACCAAACAAAAAGAAGTTGATTTTAATAAAGATATAAATACCAACAAATCTGATTTTGATAAAAATGGAGGATCTGGAAAAGTTTTCGAAGATAATTTTAACAACAGCACCAACAATTGGTTTTTAACTAAAAATGAAATTGGTGAGGTTGTTATGCAAGACAATAAATTGACTATTAGTGCTGCAACAGCAAAAGGAAACTCCAGATATATCAACCTCCCTATTCAATCCGAAAATTATCATATTGAATTAGGTGTAAACAATGCAGATTTAAACAATGGTAAAGTTGGTTTAATTTACGGATTTCAAGACTGGGACAATTACAATTATTTTTTAATTTCAAATTTTGGATTTTATATTGGAAATGTTACCGAAGGAGTAAGTTATAGCTCAATAGATGGAATGTTTTGCGCTAGTTTAAATAAAAATGGCAACAACCTTTTAAAAATTGAATCGGACGGTGAAAAAGATTTGTATTATGTGAACGGCGAACTTATTTTTAAAACAAATGCTAAAGATTTAATTGGAAACAATGTTGGTTTTGCATTAAGCGGGTTTTCTAAAGCACATATATATAGTTTGAAAATTAAAGACATTAACCCTGAAAATTCTGCTAATGCTCCCAAAATTAGAGATGTAAAATCTAGTGGATCAGGTATAGTATTAACTTCAGATGGATATATTGTTACCAATTATCATGTAGTTGCAGATGCTAAACAAATTTTTATAGACATTACCAATGAGGATAACGTTAAAAGTTACAAAGCTAAAATTATTCAAAAAGATGATATAAACGATTTAGCAATTCTTAAAATTGAGGATGATGGATTTTCTCCTAATTTAAAAATTGAGTACTCATTTTCTAATTTAGGAACAGTTGACGTTGGCGCTCAGGTTTACACAATTGGATATCCTTTGGCTTTAAATGGATTAGGAACTAGCGCAAAGTTTGTGGACGGGCGTATTAGTTCTAAAATGGGTTACAGAAATGCTATTAACAGTTATCAAACCTCTATTCCTGTTCAACCCGGAAACAGTGGCGGACCTTTATTTGATAAAAATGGGGAATTAGTTGGTATTATGGTAGCAACAGTTCAAAATACCGATAACGTTTCTTATGCTATTAAACTAAGTTACTTAAATAATTTAATAGATATTTTGCCCGACAAAATACTAATACCTAATAACCAAACTTTAAAATATGTAAGTTTGGAAAATCAGATCAAAAATTTAAGTAAAAATGTTGTATTAATTAAATGTAAATAAATGCGTGTTTTATTAATATTTCTGTTAGTTACTATTGTAAATTTAAGCAAGGCTCAAGTTAACGAGGATGAATTTACTCCAAAATCGGGTTCAATTTTTAATCTTGAAAAAAATAAAGTTAAAAAAACGGGATACGATGGATATAATCATGCTATCAGATGGAGTCCTTTTATAATTTTTAGAGGATTACTTGGTTTTGATTATGAGAAAAGACTATTAAATAATGTATCTTTTCAATTTGGAAGTGGCTTAGATTTATTTGAAGATATTATAGCAGTTTACAGTGGAGGATATTTATTATCAAATAATTCAAGTTATTT
>JBEEPA010000059.1:0-2826 GCA_041191385.1 Bacteroidota bacterium
AATTTGATTTGTACACAAATTTAAAATTTTAGGTAAAACTGCCCTTGTGGCATTTACCGGAATGGCAACAATTATAAAATCGCACAAAGTTACCATCGTTTCTAAAGCACCAAATTCATCAATTAATCCAAGGTTTTTAGCAGTTTGTAAATAATCGGGATTGATATCTATTCCGATTATTTTTTCGCACAAGCCCAATTTTTTGGCACTTTTTGCAAACGAACCACCAATTAAACCTACACCAACAATTCCAATGGTTTTAAACATATATTATAACTTTGATTGAATACGAACTAAAGCTTCTTTAATTTGATTCTCGTTGGCGCATAAACTGGCACGTAAATAACGATTTCCGTTGCTTCCAAAAATTAAACCTGGTGTAATAAAAACTCCAGCATCGTACAAAATTTTATCCACCAATTCGCTGGCATCAATAGCATCATTTTTAATTTTTCCCCAAACAAACATGCCCACGCTGTTAGGATTATAGCTTAATCCTAAATAATCAAATATTTCCAAAACTAATTTTTTACGATTAGCATAAATTTCGTTTTGTTGTTTATGCCAATCGGCTGTATTGTTAAATGCTTCTACAGCAGCTTTTTGAATTCCTAAAAACATACCGCTATCCATGTTGGATTTTACGCGCAAAACCGAGTTTACATAATCGGATTTTCCTGCCAACCAACCCACACGCCAGCCTGCCATATTGTGCGATTTACTTAATGAATTTAATTCGATTGCCACCTCTTTTGCACCCGGAATATTAAAAATACTGCCCGGTTTTGGGTTTAAAACCAATGAGTATGGATTATCATTGATGATTAAAAATTTATGTTGATGCGCTAAATCCACCAATTGTTTTAAGGTATCAAAATCGTAATCGGCTCCTGTTGGCATATTAGGGAAATTAATCCACATTAATTTTACCTCGTTTAAAGGTAAAGTTTTTAATTTTTCGATATCTATTGCCCAGTTGTTGTTTTCATCTAAATCGTAATGAATCATCTGTGCTCCAACTAGGTTAGAAACCGATGAATACGTTGGATAACCAGGGTTGGGTACCAAAACTTTATCGCCACGGTTTAAAAAGGTCATGGAGATATGCATGATTCCTTCCTTGGAGCCCATTAATGGTAAAATTTCATTTTCGGGATTGGTGGAAACATTGTAAGTTTTTTCCATCCAATTACTTATGGCATTTCTTAACTCTGGAATACCTGTATAACTTTGGTAACCATGACTTTTTTCGTTTTGTGCACAAAGGTTTAAAGCTTCGATAGTTGCTGGGCTAGGGGGTAAATCCGGACTACCAATTCCTAAATTGATAATATTAGCACCTTTATCGTTTAAAATTTTAATTTCCTTTAATTTTTTCGAGAAATAATATTCCTCTACATTTCCCAAACGGTTAGCAACTGGTATAATCATTTATAAGTTTTTTGCAAGTTCAAAATTAAATTCACCTTTTTTGTATTCACCTAAAATAGATAGGTTTACGGTGTGTTGTTTTACCAACTCTAAGGCTTCGGTAAAGTTTTTATATTCTTCCCAAATTAAATCTACGTGGAAATTATATTTGTACGGAATTCCCACAATTGGTACACTTTGTATTTTAGTTAAGTTGATATTAAATTCGGCAAAAATTTGTAACACCTTTGCTAAACTTCCTGGCGCATGCCCCAAATTAAAAAACAACGAAGCTTTGTTATTGCTTGGGTGTACCACTTTGTTTTTACTTAAAATCACAAATCGAGTAAAATTATTTCGGTTAGATTCTATATTCTCTACCAAAATATCCATGCCAAATAACTCCGCCGCTGCTCGGTTAGCAACCGCCGCAACGCCTACCAAATTATTTTCGGAAATTTCTTTTGCTGCCGCAGCTGTATCTTCTTTTTCAACTAATTTACAGTGTGTTAAGCTGTTTAAATACAAATGACATTGGCGCAAAGCTATTGGGTGCGATTGTATGGTATGTACATCTTTAAGCAAAGTATTAGGCAATGCCATCAACATCATTTCTATACGTAAATATACTTCGCCAATAATATTAAAATTATACTCTTGCAACAATCCATAATTTTGCATTAAGGAGCCCGCAACAGTGTTTTCTAAAGCCATCACCGCAAAATCCGCCTCATCATTTTTTAACTTTTCGCAAAGTTCGATAAACGACATACAATCAACCGAAACCACATCTTTACCAAAAAATTTATGAGCCGCTACCTCATGAAATGAAGTTTCAATCCCTTGTATAGCAATACGTTTTTGTGTTTGCATATTTTTTTAATTAAAATGCAAAAATACATCATGTAAAGCAGAGTATAAACTAAACGGCTGTAAAATCTTATTTTATTTTAGAGTTTGGTATAAATAGTACAAACAAAATAACTTCTTGCATTTGATTTTGTTTACATTTTTTTGCTAATGTATGGTATTTGTCCGATGATAATGTGCATAATTATTCAAACAATATTACTTAGATTTGTTGGGAATTGAATTATGTTATTTTGAAAAACTACTTTACTCTTTTTTTATTTGTTTACAGTTTTATTGTGAGTGCACAAGAAGTAAAAGGTAAACTTTTTGATGCAAACAATAAACCTGTTGCATTTGCTAATGTTTTGTTATTTGATGAAAAAGACAGCACTTTAAAAGCAACAGCTTTAAGCGATACTGCGGGTTATTTTAGTTTAAATTTACCAAATAGTATAGATTGGTATTATGTTTCGATACAATATTTTGGCATAAAACCATATAAAACTAAAAGTTTTTCGGGGAATTATGATTTGGGAAACTTAAATTTAAATTCATCTAGTTTTG
>JBEEPA010000060.1:0-5541 GCA_041191385.1 Bacteroidota bacterium
TGCTAGCATATTTTCACATGTAATTTTATCTATCAAATACGCTCCTGCTAATCTACCCTTATCTTTTTTATACAAATATTTACCTTCAACTAACTCTTTTCCAGTTACATACTTTAAATTAGAATCCTCCAAAGAAATAAAATAATTTTTCAAACCAGATTTTTGTAACTCGTAAATAGCAGCTCTAATGATTTCATCAAAATTAGATTGCAAAAAGATATCATCTTCTAAAATTAAAGCAAAATCTAAATTTTGATTAAGCACTTCTTGATAAGCCAAAATATGTTTGTAAGCGCAAGATGTTGCAGCATTAATGGTATCTAATGCGCCTCCAAAATATTGTTGATGAATGTTGATATTTATATCTTTTATATCTCCTTTGTTTATAAATTGGTAATTATGTAGGAGTTTTGATTTTTGAATTTGCTGTATGATATGTTTTTCGCGTTGGGTATTTGTACTAACGTGAATTATAAATGTAGGGATTTGCATTTTACCAATTTTGAAGTATTTCAATAGCCTTATCTAAAATTTCATCTTTTTGTAAATTGGTCCAGTCAAACAACACAGGATAATCTGGCGGAACTCCGTTTTCAGCAGAATTATCTCCATTTAGATATAAAGTTTGCGAAACACTAAATCTGTAAGTCCATCCATTAGGCAATTGTCCGCCGTTTGGCAATCCACCGCCACCGCCTGTGGTATCACCAACCAACTCAACATTTGGTAAAGCTTTCGTTGCTGTTGCAAAAAAAGTACTTGCACTGTAAGATCCTCTATCTGTTAAAACCATTACAGGTTTAGGGAAAAAATAATTTTCGTGAGGTGTAATCGTAAAGTTTTCTTTTGCCGAAAAATCGTTTATATTAGGTCCGTTTTTAGTACGAGTGTATGCTGCAATTACATCATTTTGCACAAATGGAGATAAAATAGCCGGAATATTAAGTACAACACCACCTCCATTTTCTCTAATATCCAACACTAATCCATTTGTATTTTCGTACATTTTTAAAATTTTAACCCAATCGTCCATATTTACCATATTCATAAAACTACTGTACCTAACATATCCAGCAACTTTATTGGGTAAAAATCCGTGTGTAAATGCGCCGGTGTAGTTTATTTGTTGATTTAAATAATAATCGCTTACAGTTCTTCGGAAATAGTTTGGTGGATATTTAAACTCTACATTATATACGGATACATTAAACGGACTAACTAAATTCACATGATCGTCTTTCAACTCAAATAACAAATCGCGTAATACCTTAAATAATGAATCCCGACTCATATCAGCGTACAATTTTGCTCTGTATTGTTGTCCAATAACAGCCCAATCCACATTTTTAAGTTCAAAATAAGCATATTTTTTATCTACTTCATTCCATAAATAATCGAAGTTTTCGAATGGATTTGTTGAAGCGACATCATCTTTTAAAAACAATTTTTCGCACGAACTTAATGCAAAAACAAAAATTATAATACCCAAATATTTTATCATTTTTTTACGAATTTAAATCGATTAACTAAGCTACATTTAATTTAATTATTTTCCAAAATTAGTTGTAAAAATGGTAAACCATACAAATCTTTTTTATGATTACCAATTCCTTCAATAGTAGTAAACTCTTTTAAATGTTTGGGTTTAACAGCTGCCAATTGTTGCAAAGTATTATCGCTAAAAATCATATAAGGCGCTTTGTTTTCGCGTTTGGCAATTTCTAAGCGTAACTTGCGCATTTTTTCAAACAAAACAGGATCGGTTTTACCAAATTTAAATGTATTTTGTTGTTGGATGGGTTCTGTTCTTTTTTGAATCGTTTGTCGCTCTAAACTTTTCACCAACTCTACTTTCTGATTTTCAAACAACACTTTTTTACCTAACTCTGTTACTTTTAAGTTGTTGTGATTATCGTAAGCAATTTCCAAATATCCTAAATTAATTAACTGTAAAATATATTGTTGCCATTCGTTAAAAGTTAAATCCTTTCCAACACCAAAAGTAGGTAATAAATGATATTGTTTTTCGTAAACTGCTGTACGAGAACTTCCTCGTAATACTTCTATGATCATATTTACACCTTCATTTTGTTTTAATCTAACTACAGCAGATAATGCTTTTTGAGTTAAAACTGTGGCATCGAAAACCTTTGGTGGATGTTCGCAAACATCACAATTTCCGCAATTATCTTGTAAAATTTCACCAAAATAAGCCAATAATATTTTCCTTCTACAACTTCTAGCCTCGGTATAATCCATTAAACGTTGTAGCTTGGTTTCCATAAATTCTCGCTGTCCGCTTTGGGCAATTAAATCTTTTATTTGCAAAAAATCTGCATAAGTACTAAATAAAAAAGTATCTGCAGGTGCACCATCTCTACCAGCTCTACCAATTTCCTGATAATAACTTTCGATATTTTTAGGTAGGTTGTAATGTATTACCCAACGCACATTAGATTTATCAATTCCCATCCCAAAAGCAATGGTTGCAACTACAATTTGCAATTCATCTTTAATAAAATCATTTTGGGTTTTTTCTCTAATGTCTTTTGATAAACCTGCATGATAAGGTGCGGCCTCAAAACCAAAAGCACACAATTTATCCGCTAAACTCTCACAAGTTTTCCTGCTGGTACAATAAATTATTCCACTGGTATTTTTGCGATCCAATAGCAGTGCTAAAATATTATCCCAACGGTTTTTTCCTGGTAAAATATTTAAAGATAAATTAGCTCGATTAAAACTCGAAACATATTCTGTGTGATTTTGCAATTGTAATTGCTCTACTATATCTTTTTTGGTTAGTTTATCGGCTGTAGCGGTTAGTGCAACAAAAGGTATATTTTTTAACTTGTTTCTATACCTACCAATTTTGGCATATTCTGGCCTAAAATCATGTCCCCACGAGGATATACAATGCGCTTCATCCACGGCAATCAAGGATATATTTATATTTTGTAACATGGAAATAAAAATATCTGTTACAAATGTTTCGGGAGAAACATACAACAATTTTATTTGCTGTTGTAAAAGTTCACTTTCTATTTTACGTTGTTCCTCATCGTTTAAGGAACTGTTATAAAAAGCTGCGTAAATACCGTTTGCCGCCAAACTGTCTACTTGGTCCTTCATGAGCGAAATTAAGGGTGAAATCACAACCGCTGTTCCGTTCATCATTAAGGCAGGAATTTGGAAGCATAAGGATTTTCCGCCACCAGTAGGCATTAAAATTAAGGTGTCTTTTTGATGTAAAATATCATTAATACATTCCCATTGGTTTTCTCTAAACGATGAGTAACCAAACTGATTTTGAAGTATTTCTAGAGCTTGATTTTTACGATTAACTTCTGTCATCGTTTAATTTCAAGGTATGAGATTTACCCATTTTATCCAATAATTTTTTGGCTTCTTCCATCCATAAAGCTTGCTCGGCTTTATACATTGGCGTACCTTTACTTACATCTTTTACAATAGTATTAGCAACTTCAGCACCTTCATCATTTTTTCCTAATTGGAACAAAAGCGTTGCGTAATTAAACTTAGCTTCTTCACCTCTAATATCCCAAATATGTTTTTGGTAAATTTCTAATGCTTTTTCAGGTTGTTGAATTGCTTCGTAATTTTTTGCCAAAACAAACCAGTATGTTTGGTCGGGGAATTTAGGCGTATTATCTAAAATTAATTGTATATGAGCAATACTTTCGTTGTATTTTTTTGCTTTGTAAGCGGCTTTTGCTGCATCTAATAAAATATAAGCATCGTCCTTAAATACTCCTTTTAAACATTTTGAATAATTGGCGTAAGCTTTTTCGTATTCTTGCAATTCCATATATACATCTCCTAATTTACGTATGTTTGCAACCGTATCCGATTCCTTAACCAACTCTTCCAATCGTTCTACTTCTTCTTTAGGGTTGTATTTGTTTTGCAATTTAACTTCATGCTTTTTTAAATCAAAATCGTTACCAGCTCCCATGCCCATCATACCCATTGGTTTTCTGCCTCTCCACTCGGGTATGATATATAAAATAACATAAAATACTGCCGAGAAAATAAAAATTAAGCTTAATATTCCCCAAAATATATTTCGGCGTTTAAATGCATGTATGGCAGCATAAATTTGTACAATTAAACTAATAATTCCCCAAATGCCTATTGATTCGAAATAAGTGTTGATATCCATTTTATTATGTAAGTTCGTTTAATTTATTTTGTACGTTTTCAAAAATTTTTAATGGTTCATCTGATGTCCACAAGGCTCCCAACAAACCCATTCCATAAAAGCCCATTCGTTTTACTATTGGAATTTTTTCATCCGTTATACCTCCTAAAGCTATTACTTTGTATGGTGTGTTTTTTAAATTATTGGTTAAACTAAATTCTTTAAATCCGCTTTGGTACTGACTTTTAGTAATACTATCGAAAATCGGACTTAAAAAAACGTAATCAAATACTGGGTTAACTTGATCCAATTCCTTTACCGAGTGAAACGAAGTGGAAACTGTTAACCAAGGTTGTTTTTCTTTGGTTCGTTTTAAAATCCACCAAGTTTTGAATTTCTTTTTTAACAATTTAGATGGAAAATGAATGCCTTTTAAATTGTATTTTTTCACCAATAAATGATTGCTGTGAATAACTATCCGGTTATGGTATTCGGATGGAATTTTATCCAAATATGCTTTCATTTTTTTTTCGGAGTAAGTAGGTTTTTTTAAATGATAAGTTTCCAAACCCATTGCAAACAAGTCTTTTAAAACACTTAGTTCGTTTTTAACAGATGCTGTGGGTGAAAATAATATCAGTTTCATTTAAAATATTCCTTACTAATTAAAATAACTCTAAAGCTGAAAAATGAAAACCTATTTCTATTAAAGCATTTTCATCAGAATCCGATCCATGTACTGCATTTTTAGTTTTGGATTCGGCAAATTCTTTGCGAATTGTTCCCTCTGCAGCTTCCTCTGGATTGGTGGAGCCAATCAATTTTCTAAAGTCCACTACTGCATTTTCTTTTTCCAATGCAATGGCTACTAAAGGTCCGGAGCTCATATATTCTACTAAACCATCGTAAAATGGCTTTCCTTTGTGTACTTCGTAAAATTTACTAGCTTGATATGCAGAAAATTGATGCATTTTTAATGCTTTAATGGTGTATCCATTTTCAATAATTTTTGCAATTATTTTTCCAGTATGTCCATTGGCAACTGCCTCAGGCTTAATCATTGTAAAAGTTAAATTTCCTGCCATAATAAATTTCAATTTTTCAAATTTAATAAAAATCGGGTAGTTAAACTCTAATTGTATTTAAAAATTGGGGGGTTAAAATACTAAATACCGTTAATATTTTTAGATTATTAATCCGTTTTGATGTAAAGTTTATCTAATGCTATTTATGAGAAATTTGATTTTTGCATTTTTCGCACAATTCATTTTCAACTAAATCTATTGTTTTAACTGTTTCTGCAGCATCTTGCATCACACATTTTGATGATTTGCAATGATGCAATCCTAAATTATGTCCAAATTCGTGTGTACAAATTT
>JBEEPA010000061.1:0-9890 GCA_041191385.1 Bacteroidota bacterium
GGACTAACAACCGTAATTAAATTTGACTTCGACAACACCTCAATTTCCTTTTTTTTGTTTAAGTAATTAGAAATAAAAGTATGTTTTAAATCTTTATAATAAAATATATCCGTCCAAGGATCTCTAAAATCAGCCAGCCATTGTAAATCACTTCTCCATTTTTTTAATTCTAAACCAATTAATTGAGTAGAATGTGGAGGACTTGTTGTAATAAATATATCAATGTTTTTTTCAGTAATTATTTTTTTTGCTTCCTTTAATGCGTATTTATTCCAACCAATTCTGGGATCAGGAACAAATATATGATTTCTAATAAACAGAGAAATATATTGAAATATACTACTTTTACTTTTATTCCCAACCCCACCTTGAGGTACTTTATACTGTTTATTAAATATTTTAAAAAAGCTATAATAATTTCTTGATTTTGTTTTTATTACCTCAATTGAATTTGAAATATCTATATTAAAACTTTGATCAACTACAGGATAAGCAGCATAAGCTTCTTGAACAGTTAAAATTATAGGAGAAATATTAAATTCTTCTAAATATTTAGCCATTTTAACCCATCTTTGCACTCCACTTCCACCAGCTGGTGGCCAATAATAGGTAATAATTAAAACCTTTTTTTTACTGTTCATTTTTTAAGGGTTTTACCTCTTTATAAACAAAAAACAATAAAGCTATAATAATTAATAAAGATGAAGCTGAGCTAATTGGTTTACTTAAAGTGTAAGATTTAGGTTCAAACTTAAATTCAATTGTATGTTTGCCAGCCTCTATTTCCATACCTCTTAAAATATAATTTACTTTATAATGTTCTGAAATTTTTCCATCAACATAGGCATTCCATCCTGGATTGTAATAAATTTCTGAAAACACTACAAAACCTTTTTTATTTGTATTTACCTCATAAGTTAAATGAGAAGGATGATACTTTTTTAACTCCACAGTACCTTCGTTATTAAAAATTGTAGTTTGATTGTAAATTTTTTGAGCACTCACAGCACTTTTAGCAGTATTTAATTGTAGAATTGTATTAAATTCATCATCAGCAGTTTGTACTATCTGTAAAGTATCAACAAACCATGCATTTCCTAAAGCATAAGGATTAGTAAATGCAGGTTGATTTTCATTGTAAATAAAATATTTTACGTTTAACATATTTAATAAATTTAAATCTTGCAACATACTAATATTGTTTGTACTTAAGGCCTGTATCAATGTTTTGTTTTGATTTTCAATACCATAATCTATAATTAATTCTTGATACTTTTTTAGTTTAGCTGCATGATAACCTCCAATAGATTTATGAAAAAATGAAGTACCTGATTCTTGAAATGCATTTCCAGTAAATTTATAAACTCTATAGTTGGTATTTAAATTTAACAGTGCCAATTCTTTTTTCTGACGCTCATCAGATTTTAATCTACCTAACTTTCCTATTTCTGCTTGGATTGTTTGTTGAATTAAAGGATTTTGTGTTTCCATTTCATAGATAGAGTTGTCTGCTACAGATACATTATAAGGACTCATTTTTTTATCCGATTTGACCCAGTTTTTATATTCTCTACCCTCTTTTTCATTATTCAAATATCGAGTATTTATATTCCATAAATCTGATAAAATAAATACTGCAATTAAAGCAATAAATATATTTTTATTTATTTTTTTAACCATTAATAAATAAATAGCAACAGCAACTAATGCCATATAAACCAAACTTCGTATAGCATCATCTTTAAATACAGAAATTCTATAATTTACTAACGCTTGTTGTATTTTTTTAAGTTCAATATTTGTTTTAAATTGATTAATTTCTGCATCACTTAAAAAACTCACAAAGGTTTCTGGACTAATTATTACAATTAAAAATAAACCTATTGTAGCACCTAAAACACCATATATTTGTTTCTTTTTTTGTTCCAAAATTTCTGGATTTTGAAACAATGTTTGTAAGCTCATAGCTGCAAAAAAGGGAATTAAAACCAAAGGTATAAATAACAAAGATGAAACCGCTCTAAACTTATTATACATTGGAAAATTATCAATAAACCAATTTGTAACACTTGGGAAGTTTTTACCCCAACTTAAAACAAATCCAAAAATTATTGCACCTAAAAAATACCATTTTAATTTATTTTGCCATATCAAAAAAGCTAAAATAAATAACAAAAAAACTGATGCCCCAACGTAAAATGGTCCAGATGTAAAAGGCATATTACCCCAATACGAATTTATTGTTTTACCTTGTTGCAATTCTTGTAAAACATAATTTTTTAAATTTTTATCTACTTTATTCAGGATTTTATCCGCTTCTCTTTTTTCGGATGGTTTTCCTTGAAAGGACTTCATAAATTCAGGATATAACATTGCCCCAGATACTCCACCCTTTGCATTTGGTACCAAAACCGAAAAAGTTTCATCTATTCCATAACTCCATTGTGTAATATAATCATTACTTAAACCATCTGCTTTTTGATTTGGGTTAGTATTAATCGTTAGTTCACTTTTACCTCTAATAGTTGATTTAGAATATTCATAAGTTGTCCACAATCTATCAATATTTGATAAAATTGCTAAACTAACTGCAAGTGCTGCAATTAAACTTTTTTTAATTAAACTTTTAAATTGTTTACTTAAAATGTGCTCAACCAACTCATATAACAAATAAAAGGCTATAATAAATAATAAATAATAGGTCATTTGAAAGTGATTTGTAAACAAATGGATACCTAAAAAGCAAGCTAACAAGCTAGCTCCTAGATATAATTTACTCCTATTAAAAATCAAATAAAAAGCGCCTAAAACAGGCATCATCCAAGCAACTGCATGCACCTTTGAGTTATGTCCGGCTTCCAAATAAATAAACAAATATGTAGAAAAAGCAAAACCCAAAGAACCAACTATAGCAACCCATGGATTGGTTTTAATACACAATAAAAATATGTAAAAACACAAACCAAATAAAAATGCAACATCAACACCACGTGGTAAATACATTTTTATTAAATTATCTACATGCATCAATAAATTTGAAGAAAAAAATAAATTTATTTGAAAAGTAGGCATACCACCAAACATGGAATTAGTCCATGCAGTTTCCTCACCAGCAACTTCTCTCAAGGTAATTTGCTCGTTGGCCATACCCAAAAAGTTCATAATATCAGTTTGTTTTAGGCTATAACCTTGATATGCAGGATAAAAATAAACCGAAGCTAGTGTTAAAAATATTGCTACAGCTGCAGTATGAGGAATAAATTTTTTGAAATCCATGAGTTTGTATTTTAATTTTCGGATAAGGTTCGAAGTTAAAAAATAAATAGCAAGGCAAAAAATATTGTGATTTCATTTTTACTTTGTGATTGATTTGTATGTAATTTAATTACTTTTGCTCGTAAAGTAAAATGTTAAAGTAGCAATGAATATTTTAATTATTGGTAATATTTCTTCTATTCACGACGAAAAATGGATAACATTTTTAGCCAAAAACAGTGAACATAAGTTTTTTATAACGCAAGAAAAATTAAATACTCCATTAAAATCATCACAAATTAAAAACTATCAAAATTTAGGAGTAAATATTTTACCAAATTTACCTTCATTTTCTATTTTAAAATTTTGGGAATCGATAATTGGTTGGATAAAAATTAAACAGTGGGTGAAAAAATATAAAATTGATAGTATCCATATAATTTTTCCAACTCCTCACATTTTTTGGGTTCAATTTTTAAATTTACCATTATTGGTTTCAACTCGAGGATCTGATGTTTTGGTAGTTGCTAAAGATTTAATCCAAAATAAAAGCTTAAAAAACAAATTATTACTTTTTTTATTCAATTATAATTTAAAAAAATCTAAGTTTATAACTTGCACATCAGAGCTACAACAAAAATTTTTAGAAGAAAATTTCAAATATACTATACATAAAATTACTATTGTACGCACAGGTATTGATATTGATTTTGTAGATAGTATAATTACTCCACAAATTACAAAAAATAAAATAAGAATTTTTTCTCCAAGGTTTTTTGTTCCTATTTATAACTTAGAAACCATAATTACTGCGATTGACAATTTGCCCGAAAAATTTTTAAATAAAATTCATTTACAATTAGTTGAAGGGAAAAACATAGATGAAAAATACAAAATAAAAATACTTAAATTACTTCAAAATGTTCGATTTAAATATAGTATCGCTAAATATTTTGATAAAAAGGAATTAATTGAAGAATACAAAACATCAGATTTGGTAATTATGGTTCCGCATAGCGATGGTACACCAAACTCGGCATTAGAAACTATGTTATGTAAAAAACCCTTAATTATGAGCGATTTAAATTATCAATCGCCGCTTTTTAACCAAACTTGTTTATTTGCAAACCCTTCAAAAACTGAAGATTTAACTAATACAATAGAATTTGCATTAGAAAAATATCCAGCGGATTTATTAGAAAAAGCTAGAGAAATGACTGTTTTATATGGAAACCAAAAAACAGAAATGAATAAAATTATTGAAATCTACAAACAATTAGATATAAACTAAAAAAGAGCCTGTATAAACAAGCTCTTTTTCCGTTTGTTAATGAAATCTGTACTCAATTATTTTTTTGCAGGAAACTCGTCTTTTTCTGGAGTATCGTTAATTTTTCCTTTAACTTTAATATAAACAACATCGTTAGATGCGTTACTTTTTACCGTTACAGTTTTGTTAATTGGACCTACTCTGTTGGTATCATATTTTACTTTTAATTCCCCACTTTGACCCGGCATGATTGGATCCTTTGGACATGAAGGAACAGTACAACCACAAGAACCAGCACAATTTGTAATAACTAAAGGTGATTTACCAGTATTTTTAAATTTGATTACTCTTTGAGGCTCACTGTTACGGTCGATTGTTCCATAATCAACTTCATCCGATTCAAATGTAATAACTGGAGCATTAGGATTTACTTCTTTTGCTTCCTCCTGAGCAATACTGTTTAAAGATAAAACTAAAAATAAAGAGGATAATAACAAGCTTAACTTTTTCATAATTTAGGAGTTTTAATGATTAACTATGTTTCAAAGTTAATTATTACTTTCCTATTGCTTGTTAATATATTGTTAAATGATTAACGATTGATTTTTGCAGCTAATAAATACATTACAGCCATACGAATAGCCACACCATTTTCCACCTGATTTAAAATAATTGATTGGTTACTATCCGCTACTTCCGAGCTAATTTCAACACCACGATTTATTGGTCCGGGATGCATAATGGTAATTTCTTTGGATAATGAATTTAGTTTATTTAAATCCAAACCGTATTGCATAATATACTCCCTACTAGAAGGGAAAAACTTAGTATCTTGTCGTTCCAGCTGAATACGCAACATATTAGCAACATCACACCACTCCAAAGCTTTCAATAAATCATGTTCTATTTTAACACCCAAAGAATGTGCGTATTTAGGAATTAATGTAGCTGGGCCACACAACATAACTTCTGCACCTAATTTTTGTAAGCAAAAAATATTGGATAAAGCAACTCTAGAGTGTAAAATATCCCCTACAATCACTATTTTTTTCCCTTTTACTTCTCCATATTTTTCGCGGATAGAAAAAGCATCTAATAAAGCTTGAGTAGGATGCTCATGTGCTCCATCGCCAGCATTTACAATTTTAGCATTAATTTTTTTACTTAAGTATATTTGAGCCCCAGGATTTGGATGACGTAAAACCACCATATCCACTTTCATTGCTAAAATATTATTCACTGTATCTAACAATGTTTCGCCTTTTTTTACCGAGCTACTGCCACTTGCAAAATTAATCACATCGGCAGATAATCTACGTTCGGCTAATTCAAAAGATAATTTTGTACGTGTAGAATTTTCAAAAAATAAGTTAGCTATTGTTATATCACGTAAAGATGGAACTTTTTTAATCGGTCTGTTGATAACGGCTTTAAATTCATCGGCAGTTTTAAAAATTAATTCGATATCCGCTTGGGTTAAATTTTTAATACCTAATAGATGTTCAACAGATAAAGTTTCCATATAAATTAATTTTCTGTTTTGTACAATACAACTTGATCTTTTCCTTCCTCATCCGACCATTCCACTTTAACTTTTTCGGAATCAACTGAGTCAACTGTTTTTCCAATATAAGTTGGTTGTACAGGCAAATGTCGTTTGTATCTTCGGTTTACAAAAACCAGTAATTCCACACTCGCTGGTCGTCCAAAAGCCAACATAGCATCTAATCCAGCTCTCACCGTTCGTCCGGTAAAAAATACATCATCAATTAAAATAATATTTTTATTTTCTATAATAAAATCTATTTTAGTTGTGTTAGCAACCAAAGGTTTGCTGCCTCTTCTAAAATCATCTCTAAAAAAAGTGATATCCAAGGCACCACATAAAATATTGGCATTTGGTAAAATTTTATCCAGCTCTTTTTTTAATCTATCGGCAAGCACTACTCCTTTAGTTTGTAAACCAATAATAGCACTATTACTAAAATCTCCGTGATTTTCAATTAATTGATATGCTAATCTTTTTAAAATTAGATTAAATTCTATGCTATCTATAATTATTCGTGGTTCCATTGCGAAAGCAAATATACATACTTTCCTTAAAAAACTTATGCCATTCCTAAATTTCTTTCAACTACTTTTAAAAAGTTTTTCTTTCAAAAGCTCATAAAAATTAAAACTATCTCATTTATTTACATCTTTTATTAAAGTTAAATTTTAACTTTTTATTTTTCTGCTTATTTTCGCATTTATATATGATATCTAGCGCAAAAAAATCGGTTGTTGATTTAGTTGATTTACTTTATTTGAAAGGGGTAAGGCATTTTATTATTTCTCCTGGTTCTCGTAATGCGCCTATTACAATTGCAGCAAACAGACATGGTGGTTTTAAAATGCATTGTATTGTAGATGAACGAAGCGCTGCATTTTTTGCATTAGGAATTGCTCAACAAACACATAATTTAGTAGTAATTTGTTGTACATCGGGTACGGCTGCATTAAATTATGCACCTGCTATTGCGGAGGCTTACTATCAAAAAATCCCTTTGTTAATTTTAACAGCAGATCGACCTAAGGAATGGATTGACCAAATGGACGGACAAACTATAAGGCAGTTAAATATTTATCAAAATTACATAAAGGCATCTTTCGAGTTTCCTACAGAACCTAGTGATGAAGAGGAATTATGGCATTGTAACCGTATTGCTTCCGAAGCTATTGAGCGTGCAATTTATCCCGAATTTGGTCCGGTACATATCAATATTCCATTTAGAGAACCTTTGTACAATGTTTCGGAATATCCTGATGAAAGAAATGTACATAGTTTTTCAACCATTCAAACCCAACTGGAATTATCTACATACGAAAGTTCTTTATTGATTCAGCAATGGCAAAAAGCAAATAAAATTTTAATTGTAACTGGTTTAATGCATACCGATTCACAATTAAACGATATTCTTTCAACTTTATCAAAGCAACAAAAAGTGGCTATCTTAACCGAAACTACCTCAAATGTTTTTGGTGATGGTTTTAATAGAAGTATTGATAGATTAATAAATACAATTGAAGGGGACGAAAATATTAATGATTATTTTCCAGATTTATTAATTACGATTGGTGGCCCTGTAGTAAGCAAAAAAATAAAATCGTTTTTACGTAAAAATAAACAGCAAAAACATTGGCATATCAACGCTTCCAATGATTATGTGGATACCTATAAAAATTTAACCAAAATAATTCCGGTACAACCATCAATAGCTTTGAAATTATTTGTTAACGAAAATTTACTTAATACAATTAATTACCGTGATTTATGGTTGAGTTTGGATAAAAAACTAACAGCTTTGTTTAAGGATTACATGCAAACTGTAGATTTTTCGGATTTATGGGTTACGCAAGAAGTGCTTCATCACACGCCTAAAAATTCTTATTTACATTTAGCCAATTCAACAGCTGTTCGTTACAGTAATTTGTTTAATACATGTTCGGATAGATTTTTAAAATGTTACAGCAATCGTGGAACTAGCGGGATAGACGGAACAGTAAGCACTGCTGTTGGAGCTGCCATTGTTTCCAATACTACCAATACTTTAATAACTGGTGATTTATCGTTTTTATACGATAGTAATGCTTTGTGGATTAAGCCTTTTCCACAAAATTTAAAAATTGTTGTGATTAACAATGGTGGAGGAAGTATTTTTAGAATTATCGATGGTCCAGCTTCTACTCCAGAATTAGAGCAATTTTTTGAAGCTAAACACGATATTTCTTTAGAGTATTTATGTAAAACTTTTGGCATAAAATATAGCTTTGCCAACAACAAAACTAATTTAAATACTGCATTACAAAATTTATATAATCATAATGAAGCTGAAGTTTTAGAGGTTAAAACAAATTACTTAACCAATCCAATTGTATTAAAAAATTATTTCACCTATTTAAAAAATAACTTATGAGAAACTGGACTACAATTAAAGAGTACGAAGACATTAAATTTGAGTTTTTCGAAGGAATTGCTAAAATAACTATCAATCGCCCACAAGTTTACAATGCTTTTCGTCCCGAAACCAACATGGAAATGTTAGATGCTATGGATATTTGTCGTGAGCACGATGATATTAATGTAGTAGTTTTAACTGGAGAAGGCGATAAAGCTTTTTGTTCGGGAGGCGACCAAAATGTAAAAGGTGTGGGTGGTTATATCAGTAAAGATGGAATTCCAAGGTTAAATGTATTGGATTTACATAAAAAAATACGCTCTCTTCCTAAACCAGTTATTGCTATGGTTAATGGGTATGCGATTGGTGGCGGACATGTTTTACATGTTGTATGCGATTTAACTATTGCAAGTGATAATGCCCGATTTGGGCAAACCGGACCAAAAGTAGGTAGTTTTGATGGAGGATTTGGTTCGAGTTATTTAGCTCGCCATGTTGGACAAAAAAAAGCAAGAGAAATTTGGTTTTTATGTGAGCAATACACAGCTGAAGAAGCCGAAAAAATGGGCATGGTTAACAAAGTGGTTCCTTTGGCCGAATTAGAAAACACAACTGTGGAATGGTGTAAAACTATCATGAAAAGAAGTCCGTTAGCACTACGTATGATAAAAATGAGTTTAAATGCCGAATTAGATGGACAACACGGAATCATGGAACTAGCAGGAAATGCAACTTTATTGTACTATTTAACAGAAGAAGCACAAGAAGGCAAAAAAGCCTTTTTAGAAAAACGCGATCCAAATTTCCAACAATACCCAAAATTCCCATAAATTAAGGAATTATTAAAAATCAAAAACAAAGGGTGTATAGATTTTATACACCCTTCAGTTTTTAAGTTATGCTAAATAATAAAATATATGTTTACCATAAATTTCAAATAAATAACTTATACTTTTTATTAACTTCAAATCGAATCCAAAATATAAAAATTTTAATTTAAAGAACTTCAAATTCATAAGATATTCTCTTACTTCCTTTAAATACTATTCCTGTAATATGATTATATTCAAGTTCGAGTCTTAATTTTTTCGTACAATACAAATCGGAATCAACTCTACCGAAACCAATTATATCAGGTGTTTTTTTCTTTAACTTTAAAAATTTGATTTTAACTTCTTTAAATGGAATTGGCTCATCTGATTTTACCCATAGATCATGAGCATTTTTACAAAATTTAGAATAGTGTTTTTGATTATCAAACTTCAATTCAAATTGATTTACAATTTCTCCTTCTAACTTTTCTTGAACTAAAAATGTGGAATTTGAATAATCAATATAATTTTGAATTGTTTCATCAAAAATAAAGTGAAGCCAATAATAATTGTAATGTTGTTTTGTTTTATCATCAAAAATTGTTGCAGGATAAA
>JBEEPA010000062.1:0-5380 GCA_041191385.1 Bacteroidota bacterium
TGATAAAGTGATTATGCCGGAGATGAACAACGGACAATTTATCAAAGTAATTAGAGATAAATTTTTGGTACCAGCAATTGGTTTAAACAAAATTAAAGGTTTGCCTTTTGCCACTCAGGAAATAATTGATAAAGTAAAAGAAGTAGCAACTAAAGAAATAGCATAAATAATATGTCGGAAACTGTTGAATTAAAAAAGGCAAAGGATTACGCTACCGATCAAGATGTAAAATGGTGTCCTGGTTGTGGTGATTATTCTATATTAAAACAAGTACAAAGTGTATTTGCGGAATTGCAAGTAGAAATTGATAATACTGTATTTATTTCGGGGATTGGATGTTCTTCTCGTTTTCCTTATTACATGAATACATACGGTATGCACAGTATTCATGGTCGTGCCCCAGCTTTTGCAGCGGGTTTAAAATCTACCAATCCAAATTTAAATGTTTGGTTAATTACTGGTGATGGGGATAGTATGTCTATAGGTGGTAATCACTTTATTCATTTATTACGTCGTAATGTAAACTTAAATGTATTGTTGTTTAACAACGAAATTTATGGTTTAACAAAAGGGCAATATTCTCCTACATCCGAAAAAGGTAAAATTACAAAATCTACTCCTTTTGGTTCGGTAGATCATCCTTTTAATCCTTTAGCTTTGGCTCTAGGTGCGGATGCAACTTTTGTAGCACGTTCAATGGATAGAGATCCTAAACACATGCGTGAGGTTTTATTAAAAGCGGAGCAACACCAAGGTACTTCAATGGTAGAAATTTACCAAAACTGTAATATCTTTAACGATGGAGCATTTTTTACTTTTACCGAGAAAGAAACTAAAGATGATACAGTATTGTTTTTAGAAGTTGGAAAACCTTTGGTTTTTGGTAAAGGCGGAAATAAAGGTATTGTTTTAGATGGTTTTACACCTAAGGTAGTTTCTTTGGATGAATATTCAGTTAACGATTTATGGATTCATGATGATACCGATAGAGTAAAAGCAAGTATTTTAACTAGATTTTTCGACGACCCTCGTCAGGAAAACGCTTTACCTCGTCCGTTTGGTGTATTCTACCGCGAAAATCGTAGCGTTTACGAAACAGAATTAATCGAACAAGTTCAAAATATTATTACCACTAAAGGTCCAGGAAAATTAAACGACCTTTTAAAAGGAAGTAGTACTTGGATTGTTGAATAATATTAATTTAAAATTGAAAAAAGCTGCTTGGGAAACCAAGTAGCTTTTTTTGTTTTAAAATATTTAATTTGCAGTTCAGTGGCTTTAATTGTTGTTTTAGTAATTAAAAAGTACATTTCGTAATTTTATTTCAAATAGTAATAAGTATAAATAATACATTTGTAGAAGTAATAAGGTAGTTTCTTATAGTTAAGGGTTGTAAAGGCTTGATTTTAACGAATCAAGCCTTTATTTTTTAAGTTTAGGCTTAAAATAGTAAGTAACAATCCTTTTAAAAAACTATTTATCCGATTATAAAATCGTTTATAAATTTTAATTTTCATTAAAACCACATCGTTAAAAACAACATCTAAGGTTTTAAACTTATATTTTTGGCTTAAATATTTTGTTATTGTAAATAAAAAGTGTTTTGTAAACATTAATGCTTACCTTTGTAGCTGGCTACAGACTGTCTTGTCGCTCCACTAAGTTTTAATGGAGAGGAAAGTCCGGGCATCATAGAGCACCACACCTTATGAAAATAGGGGCGTTTAGGGTAAATTTTAAACGACAGCTAGTGTTACAGAAAACAACCGCCACAATTCGTTGTGGTAAGGGTGAAAAGGTAGGGTAAGAGCCTACCGGCAAAACAAGTAATTGTTTTGGCCGAATAAACCTTGTGGGATGAAAGCTCAGATATACCGGGGATTCTTTTTTTTAAAAGAAATAGGGCTGCTCGTTCAATCCCGGGGGGTAGGGCGTTTAGATAAATGACAAGACCCGACAGAACCCGGCTTATAGGTCTGTGGCTTATTATTAATTTTATTTATTATTTATGAATTTCAATGAGTTAGGTTTGTCGGACGACATTCTTCAAGGAGTACAGGCTTTAGGGTACGAAACCCCAACGCCAATTCAAACACAAGCAATCCCAAAATTGTTACAAAGTAATCAGGATTTAGTTGCTTTAGCGCAAACAGGGACAGGGAAAACGGCAGGATTTGGTTTACCATTATTGGACAAAATTGATGCGAACAGAAATGTTCCTCAAGCTTTGGTTTTATCACCTACACGCGAATTGTGTAATCAAATTGCAGATGATTTTAAAGGTTTTGCAAAATTTAAAAAAGGTATCAAAGTATTATCGGTTTACGGTGGTGCTAGTATTGATACACAAATTAGAAGTTTAAAACAAGGAGTGAATGTTGTGGTGGCAACTCCTGGTAGATTAAGCGATTTAATCCGTAGAAAAAAAATCGATTTATCCGAAGTTAAAATTGTAGTTTTGGATGAGGCAGATGAAATGTTAAATATGGGTTTTAAAGAGGAGTTAGATAATATTTTAGAGCAAACTCCATCCGAAAAAAATACTTGGTTGTTTTCGGCAACTATGGCATCTGATGTTGAGCGTATTGCAAACAACTATATGGTTTCGCCATTTAAAATTGTTGTAGGCGGACAAAATGAAGGTAGTAAAAATATCGATCATAAAGTTTATGTTGTTCAACATAGAAATAGATACGAAGCATTAAAACGTATCGTAGATAGTAAACCGGACATTTTTGGATTAATATTTTGTAGAACTAAAATTGATACACAAAATATTGCTGATAGATTAATGGCAGAAGGGTATAATGTAGATTCTTTACATGGTGATTTATCTCAAAATCAACGTGATAGAGTTATGGATAAATTCCGTGAGCGTAAAATTCAATTGTTGTGTGCAACGGATGTGGCTGCTCGTGGTATTGATGTTAGTGATATTACCCACGTAATTAATTACGAATTACCAGATGAAAGCGAAAGTTACACGCACCGAAGCGGACGTACTGCTAGGGCAGGTAAAAAAGGAGAATCTATTGCTATAATTACCCCTAAGGAAAAAGGAAAATTATCTAGAATAGAAAAAATTATCAAAAGTAAATTTATTTTATGCGAGGTTCCTAATGGAAAAGATGTGTGTAAATCGCAAATTTTTAATATGATTGACTTGGTAAAAACCAATGTGATTGATGAAGAGTTTGATAATTATGCCGAAAAAATTTACGAAGCATTTGCAGAAAACACTAAAGAAGAAGTTATTCAAATGTTTTTAGCTAAGGAATTTAATCGTGTGGTTTCTTATTACTCTGATAGTTACGATATCAACGAAAAATTATCTAGCGGTGGAAGAGAAGAAAGAACTAGAAGCGATAGAGGAGATAGAAGAAGAGGTGAAAGAAGTGAAAGAGGCGAAAGAAGCGAAAGAGGTTTTAGAAGCGAACGTGGTGATAGAGGTGAAAGAAGTGATAGAGGAGAGAGAGGTGGAGAGAGAGGTGAAAGAAAATCTTTTAAATCTGAGGACAGAAGAGGTGGAAGAAACGGAGGTTCTGATTCTGATCAATACAAAACTGTTTTTGTAAACGTTGGAGCATCTGACAATATGAACGTAGGTAAATTAATAGATTTAGTTTGCAATACTTGTGATGTGAAAGGAAGAAGTTTAGGCAGAATTAGATTAAACGACAGATTTAGCTTTGTTGAAGTTGAAAATAATGTAGCTAAAACGGTTTTAGAAAAATTAGGAAAAGGAACTTACGAAGGAAGAGAATTAAGAGCCGAATTTGCAAAACCTAGAGTTTAATTAAAAATCAAATTAATTTATAAAAACCGAGCCGTCCGCTCGGTTTTTTTGTTTTTTTAATGTTGAAAAGTAATATATTTTAGTTCATAACTAAAAAATGAAAAATTGGGATTAAAATGTAATTTATTCTCTAATTTGGAGGTTTGTTAAAATAACTATTTTCTTTATGAAATTTACTTCAATCGCCTCGATTTTTCTTTTATTTTCTCTATTATTTATTTCATGTTCGGAAAATGATGAAGAGTATGATCATCCAGATGCGGGATTTATAAAATACATCAGTTCGTTTACTTCGGGTACAATTTCTAAAACACAAAATATTGTAATACAGTTTACTAATCCCGTAAATGGTGTTTTGCCAAATAGTAAACCAGATGCATCTATTTTTAAAATTAGTCCGGAGGTAGAAGGTGAGTTAGTTTGGGTAAATGATAAACGATTGGAGTTTAAGCCAAAATCACCTTTAAAAAGTGGAGAAAAATACAAGGTTAAAATATTTTTAAATAAGATTATTCAAAATTTACCAGAAGAATTTGAAACATTTAAATTTAGATTTTCCACAGTAGAGCAAAACTATTCGTATCAAATTAATGGTTTAACGCCAGTTAAAGAAAATGATTTACGTTGGCAAAATTTAAATGGTACAGTAGAGTTTGCTGATTATGTTACCGAAAATGAATTAGAAGATTTTTTACAAGTAAACCAAGAAGGTAAAAAACTTAATGTAAAATGGTTATACTCAAAAATAAATAATCAGCATAGTTTTATAATTTCATCCATCGAACGAAAAAACAACAAAAGTAAAATTGAGTTACAATGGGCAGGAAGTAAATTTGGAAAATTACAAGATAAAACAGAAATCATTGATATACCATCTATTAAAGATTTTTCGGTTTTTAGTGTTAGAGTTGATCAAGGAACACAACAAAAAGTATCTGTTTTTTTCTCGGATCCCATACATAAAACACAAAATCTAAATGGTTTAGTTTATTTATCTAACGGATACAGTATACAAACTGTAATTGAAGGAAATGAATTAATTATATATCCTAATCAAAATTGCAAAGGAAATGTAAAGTTAAATATCGATAAAGCCTTTAAAAATATTATGGGATATCGATTGAAAATTAATTACAAAGCTAATTTAACGTTTAATAATTATAAACCAGCAGTTCGTTTTATGGGGAACGGAAATATTATTCCTACAGATGAAAAAGGATTAACAGTTCCGTTTCAAGCGGTAAATCTTAAAAAAGTATATGTTAAAGTAATTCAGATATTTGAGCAAAATGTACCTCAATTTTTACAAATTAATACAGTAGATGGCGAAGAGCAATTAAAAAGAGTAGGTCGAATTGTATATAAAGGAGAAATTGAATTAAAATCTAAAAAAAATATAGATTATAGTGCATGGAATACCTTTGGAATTCAATTAGATAAATTATTTAAAAAGGAATCGGGTGCAATTTATCGAGTAATAATTACTTTTAATAGTAAACATTCGATTTACCCATGTGATGAAGCTATTCCATTTGATGAAACAGCTTTTGAAAATAAATTAGAGCAAGAAGAAGATTTTTACAA
>JBEEPA010000063.1:0-5995 GCA_041191385.1 Bacteroidota bacterium
GATTTGCTCCTTGAATTACAACATTATTTTTATACCACTTAAACTTATATAAACCCAAAGAATCATTAAAATTGTAGGCTTTTAACATTAACTGACTTTGATTGCATAATACAACTGTATCATTATAATTTTTATTTCCAATAATTTCAATTTTTGCTTCAATAGAACAATTGTTTATTTTAACATTATTATACAATTGTAATATCTCTTCTGATGTTAAAACCCTATTAAAAATACTAATGTCGTCAACACTACCATCTAACCAAGTATTATCTGGATTATTAATTCTATCCCCAATTCGAACATTGACAGTATTTACTCCAAAATTCCCTATTAGATTAGTTGTTATATTTTTAACTGAATCAACTAATTCTCCATTTACAAAAATTCCCATTTCCCTATTGATGCCATCATAATAAGCAACTAAATGATGCCATTTATTATGGCTTAATGTATCTTGAGATATAATTGTAGCATTAATACCGTCTATATCTCCTTCTAATTCAAATCTTACTTTGCCTCCTAAATTTATATCAAATACAAAACCATTTCTATGATTAAACTTATGACTTATAATAGTGTGAGTAGTTTTTTTTGAATTTATTTTAACCCAAGTAGAAATTGTAAATGAATTTTGTGAGTTAAAAGTTAAAATTCCGTTGTGAATTATGTCAATATAATCATTAACTCCATCAAATGAATAAGCAGAATTTGGCTTACCAAATCTGTCCGTTGTTAAAGTTGCGCCATTTACTGTACCATTATTGGTGTTGGCACTTTCGTCTGTAGCATTTCCGTTAAATGGATACCATGCTTGTAAACCATTTGTAGGAACATAATTGGGCACTTGTGCCGTTGCTGTAAAGCTTAAACTAAAGCCAGTAAGCACACTAAAAAGTAATTTTTTTAATTTCATAAGTGTTAAATTTATTTCCACCCTGTCCCTCGGTAGAGGTTAAAAAAAAATAGCGTGGGACAGTTGCTGTTACTTGCCTTGAAGGTTCGACCAAGAACCGAGGAACAAAGTAAAGCAACGCCCACGCCGTAACGTGAGCGTTTAGCTTAAACTTCCCTGTTCCTCTTTTAAAATTGGTCGATTTTCAAGACAGGATGACTTTAGCAAACGCTATATTTTAAATAATTTTAATCTAAATCAATAAATAACATTTAAACATTTGGCACTAAGTTATACAAAACTATTTATATGATGCAAATTATGTTGTTAAAAATTATTTGCCAAATATATTTGCAATTGAAGAGTAAGGATACTTTCGCTAAAGTGTTTTTTGAAAAATCCATCATTCCAAATCATAAACAAAAAATATCAATATCAGCACTACCTAAATAAACACCCTGTTACATTAAGAAAAAAGCATAGTAGTACATCAAAAAGAATTGGCTTTCATATTAGATAAGTGATTTTGTTTAGTGTTTTAAGAATGGAAAGTAATGAAAATGAAATAGATAAGTTGAGGTAGTATCTATAATCTCAATTTATTATTCTGATAAAATACGATATAATTCTGTGTTTAAATAATAATGTTTTCCTTCTATTACCTTTTTTCAAGCACTTGCATTTCGCATAAATTATTTAAATATTTACGAGCTGTTTTTTCGGCATATAGTTTTGCAGCTACCAAATGATTAACCTTTGTTTACCCAAAAATTGAAAATAGTTGAATTTAATACCAATAATTGGTATATTTGATAAAAAAAATATGGCACGAAATACATCAATATTATTAGGTGAACATTTTGAAAATTTCATTAATGAACAAATTGCTACTGGAAAATACAGTTCGGTAAGTGAGGTTGTTAGAGCTGCATTAAGAGTATTTGAACAAGAAGAAAATAAAACAAAAGCGCTAATTAATGAACTAAAAATTGGGGAAAAGAGTGGTAAAATTAGGGGTTTTGATCGCAATAAAAATCTTGAAATGCTAAAAGCTAATTTTCAAAAATAATGTTGGAGTTTGTAATTAGTGAAAAAGCATTAGAAGATATTAATAACATCTGGATTTTTACTGCAGAAAATTGGTCTGTGGAACAAGCCGATAGATATTATAATTTAATTATTGATGAAATTGAATATATAGTGCAAAATTTTGAAATGGCAAGAGACTTAGGGAAAATTCGAAAAAAGTATAAATATTCAAAAGTAAAATCACATTTAATTTTTTTCAAAAAAGACAAATCAAATGAAATTGAAATTGTGAGAGTTTTACATGAAAGGATGGATATTGAAAAAAGATTGAAAGAATAAATAAAAAACTACTGTTTTATGTATATAGTAACTGACTGTATATTTAAGTTTTTATGTATTAAAAATATCTAAAACTAAACTACATATAAATTTTAATTATCTAATAATCATAGATTTAAATTTTCGGCATTCGGATTTGAATTACGATTGCAGAAAAAATTGTGATAATTCCGATACAAACAATAGCGTATTCAATGCCTAAAATATCGGCGGTGATTCCAGATAATATAGCACCAATGGCGTAACCTAAATCTCGCCATAATCTGAAAGTTCCAATGCTTTCTGCACGTTGAATGGGGTGGGTTGTTTGTGCAATGGTAGATAAAAACGTAGGGTAAACCAGTGCTGTTCCTAAACCCAAACTTGCCGAAAGGGCAATTAATATATAAAATGATGTAGTGTAGGGTAAAAATAATATAGCAACACCTTGTATAAACATTCCCCAAAATAACAGCGATTTTTTGGATACATGATCGGATAATTTTCCTGTAAACAACTGTGCAATTCCCCAAACCGTTGGATAAATTGCTGTTATAATTCCAATGTTTTCGTTGTTGTAATGTAAACCCAATAATAAAATGGGCAACAATCCCCAAATCATACCGTCGTTTAAATTATTCACTAAACCAGCTTGGGTAACACTACTTAAAGTTTTGTGTTTAAAAGTGGTTTCGATAAAAACATTTTCCATTTTAGCCTCGCTAGAGTTTTTGTTTTCCATTTGTACAAACGAACGAGTATCTTTAACCCAAAAAGCAGAAAAAATTAATCCTACAATTGATAAAATTATACCTATATAAAAAGGATAAGGTGTAACGCCATATTTATGAGCAATATATCCCGATAAAAAAGCTACGATTCCAACAGCTAAATATCCCGCAAATTCGTTTAAACCCATTGCCAAGCCTCTGTTTTTTTCGCCTACTAAATCTATTTTCATCACCACGGTACTGCTCCAAGTTAACCCCTGACTAAGCCCCAATAAAATATTGGCAAAAATTACCCAATTCCAATTTTGTGCATATATCAATAAAAACGGAATGGGCAAAGCTATTAGCCACCCTACAATGAGTAAGTTTTTTCGGCCGTATGTATTGGCTAATTTACCAGTAAAATAATTTGCCAAAGCTTTGGATATACCAAAAGCAGTGATAAAAGATAAAATGGCAGTTTTGGAATCTAAGTTGAATTGTTCTTGAGCAAACTGTGGAAAAATAGAACGCTCCAAACCCACCATACCACCCACAAACGCATTCACCAAAATTAAAATGCTAAATTGTTTCCAGTTTTGTTTTAAACCCAATTGAATTGTATTGCCCATATCAAACGTAAAAATACAATCAAATTTTATGTATAAAGCGATATTAGTTACTCTATTTTAAAATAGATTTAAAACACATGTAAAAAATTCGATTTATTTAGAGATGTGGTGAAGTAATTCATATAGAATTGTTTAATTAGTTATATTACTCCTGAAAATACACACGTTTTACTCTTGGGGAGATGGAGGTGAAGATTTCGTAAGAGATGGTTTGAGCCCAGGATGCAAGGGTTTGTACTGGGATGTTTTTGCCGAAAACTTCAACAGAATCCCCTTCTTGCGCATCGATTTCGGTAATGTCTAACATAGTCATGTCCATACAAATATTCCCCACAATAGGAGCTTTTTTGCCGTTAACCAACATGTGTCCCACGCGGTTGCTCATTAATCTGGATAAACCATCGGCGTAGCCGATTGGAACGGTGGCAATTTTTAAATCTTTTGCAGCAATTTCTCGCCTGCTGTAGCCTACAGAATCTCCTTTGGGAACTTGTTTGATTTGCGAAATAGAGGTAAACAACTCCGAAACTACTTCGAGGTTTTTTTGATGCGTAGGATTAGGTGAAACGCCATATAAACCAATACCTAAACGCACCATATCCATTTGCGCATCCGTAAACTCCGAAATACCAGAGGAGTTTAAAATATGTTTGATAAAAGTTTTTTGCAGGGCATTTTCCAATTGCCCACTTAAATTTTTAAATAAGTTGATTTGTTGAAGGGTAAAATCCGATAAACTACTTTCGTCGCTAGTTGCCAAATGCGAAAAAACCGAAGCGATTTTTAACTGAGGATTTTTTTGTAAAATTTGGATGAGTTGCGCCATTTCATGCGGTTCGAAACCCAAACGATGCATGCCTGTATCTAATTTTATATGGATAGAAACACTTTTTTTAGCATTGTTTTTTTGCAAACACTGGATAATATTTTGCAAACTGCGCCAATTGTAAATTTCGGGTTCTAAATCGTATTCTAACATAGCATCGTAACCCTGCGGTTCCGGATTCATTACCATTATGGGCAAAGTAATTCCTGCCTCGCGCAATAAAATTCCCTCGTCCACAAACGCCACTCCCAAATAATCTACCTTATGAAACTGTAATAAATTAGCTACCTCGTAAGTGCCACTTCCGTAAGATAAAGCCTTAACCATCACCATTATTTTGGTTTTAGGCAATAACAAACTTTTGTAATAATTTAAGTTGTGTTCCAGCGCGTTGAGGTTGATTTCCAAAACAGTACTGTGCACTTTTTTTTGTAAAAACTTACTTATTTTTTCGAATTCGAATGATCGAGAACCCTTAATTAAAATATTTTCCGAATCGAAACTATGTTGTTGTAAATAACTTAACAACTGTGCTGTAGAGCTAAAAAAATGGCAAGCCACATCAAAAAAGTTTTGATGTTTTTGTAAATCCTCTCCCACACCCAAAAACTGATGAATGTTTTTGTTTTTAACCAAAGTAGCCACGTTGCGGTACAAAACCTCTGGTTGTTCCCCAGTTTGTTGCAAATCGGATAAAATAAGCGTGTTTTTTTTCAGGTTAGATTGTCGGGTTAAAAAATCCAAAGCAATTTCTAAACTTGCCCAATCGGAGTTGTACGAATCGTTGATAATCAAACAATTATTAACACCTTCTTTCACTTCCAATCGCATAGCAATTGGCGTGAGGGTTAGCATTTTTTGTTGAATTTTATTCATTGGCATTCCCATGTACAATAGGGTAACCCAGCAATGAATGGCGTTTTCTATAGAAGCATCATCGATAAAAGGAATTTCGATGCTGATAAAATCGTTTTTATAAATAGCTTGAATTTGAGTGATATTTGATTTTTTTTGGATGCGACTGATTTGGAAAGTAGCCGATTTTTTAGTGCTCCATACTAATTTTTTACTCTCGGGATGTTGTTTAAAAACTTCGTCGATGCTGGTATAATCCTTATTGTAAATCACAAAAGTATCCGAAGTAAACAATTCGTTTTTTTCATGAACTTTTTCCTCAATCGAATTAAAATTTTCGTTGTGGGCACTGCCAATATTAACAAAAATACCCATGTCAGGGCGAATAATTTTACCCAAAATTTGCATTTCGTTGGGTTGAGAAATTCCCGCCTCAAAAATGGCTAAATTATGATGCTTATCCATTTGCAACACACTTAAAGGCACGCCAATTTGGGAATTGTAGCTTTTAGGCGAACGTACAATGTTAAAATCATCTTTTAACAAATGGTACAACCATTCCTTTACAACCGTTTTTCCGTTGCTACCCGTAATGCCAATTACTGGATACGAAAATTGTTTGCGATGAAATTGTGCTATTTGTTGTAATGCGGTTAAAGTATTGTTAACCAATATAATATTTACATCTTTATAACTCAAAAACTCAACAGGTTCACTCACCAAAAAATTG
>JBEEPA010000064.1:0-8303 GCA_041191385.1 Bacteroidota bacterium
ATTTAATTGTAAATTTAATTTGTTGGTAACAGAAACTATTAATGAATCAGCTCGCGGACAAGTTCCGCTAGTGGTATATTTAACTTTGTAATTACCCGCTCCAACATTTGGATTAAAATTACTACCCGTAACACCTGTACCACTCCAAGTACCCGCACTAAATCCAACAGCTCTGTAGGTATTTAAATTAATCGCAGCACCATCACTACAAGTTTTTAAAGTATCAGCTGTTAAAGTTATTACATCAAAAGGATTAATTGTAATTTGTTGATTTGTTGAATCTTTACAACCTAAAGCAGATACAACAACACGATAATTTTTTGTTCCAGATGTTGTGATACCATTTTGAACAGCTGTATTACTTGTACCATCTAATTTCCATTGATAAGAAACTGTTCCAGTTGCCACTGTTGAAGCAGCAGTTAAAGTATGATTAACACCTTCGCAAAACTGAGTTTGATTAGGATTAATTGTAATTGTAGGTTTTGTAGGATTAGGGTTAACTTGCACTCTGATTTTATTACTAATTGGAGACTCTCCAGCACAAGTAGCTGAACTTGTAACTGTTGCCCAGTATTCTTTAGACGTAAAATGAGTATTAGTTGGTACAGCATAAGTAGCGCCAGTTGCACCACTTATAGCTCCAGTATTATCATACCATTGATAAGTTACAGGATTAGCTGTTGCATTATTTTTAGTTGCAGTTAAAGTTACTGAAGTTCCTACACAAACTGTATCTGCTCCAGAAACAACAGGAGGTAATTGTGTACAACAAGGTGGAATTGGGATTAATTTACCTGTGAAACATTTTACTTCTTCATCTTCTTGGAATTTAGTTACTTTAATCCCAGAAGCTCTACCTCCATTAAAACTTACCCCATTTGATGAAAAGTTTGTTGTAGTTAATTGGCCAAAATTTGCTCCACCTGTTGAAGTAACATTGATTGTATATGGACCTCCATTGCTATTAATGTTCCAATCAGTTGGGGTGAAAATATTTGATCGTTCACCACTTCCTGACATAGCTCTAGTAACAGGAGTTCCAACAATTTGATTTGCCCCGTTTCTTAACTCAACTGTTAAATTACCACTGTAGCTTCCCCAAGTATAAGTACCAATATTAAATTCAGATATTTTCCCTGAACCTTTATCCAGAGATATAGTAGTTGAACCAGCTGCATTTCCATAATTTTGAGCCGATCTAGTATCGTTTACATTAGATTGAGTAACAGCACCAGCAGGTTGAACCCAAATATTATTTAAACCATCTGCATCATAAGTTGCTCCATAACCTAAAAAAGAACCCCCAGTTTTAGGGTCGGCAGTAAACCATGCATATTGACCAGATAAACTTCCAGAACCTGTTACCACTCTTGAAGGACAAGAAGCTAATGCACCATTTGCATTTTGAAATGGTTTTACATCTACTTCAAATTCCAAATCCCTTGGACGGTTACATTCATCAGTAATAGTTACTTCGATTTTAGTAATACCAGAATTAACCATATTTACGCTAAAAGAACTTCCTCCATTTTGAGTTTTAGAATTTGCTCCACTGGCTTTCCATTGAACACCTACTGTAGATGTACCATTAACTTGAATCTCAAAAGTTACAGTTTCACCTGCACAAACAACAGTTTCTTTTAATTTTTTACCCCCAACCAATAAATCTGGAATAGGAACTACTAAAGAGGTTAAAAATGTAGGCATATCCATATTTACCCATTGATCCTGAGCTGTAGATCCAAACGCAGCTTTTGTAGCAGTGTAAAAATTATTATCTAAAACTCCTCCTCCATTTGGATTAGTAATTCTTCCTATTTTACCTTTACCAGCATTCCCAAAAGCTTCTGGTATTGCATAATAAATATTCCCATCAGGTCCTAATTGCATATGACCACCACGCATTCCTCCGGTTGCGCCCATATCAACTGGGGTACCTAAACCAGTTGAAGTAACAGGTATACGAAAAATTCTTCCAAGATTATTGTTATCTTGCCCCCTTAATACGAATAAAAATTTACCATCAGGAGAAAACTCTGCACCATAAGCCGAAGGAATCGTTCCAATTTGATTTTTAAAAGTAAGCTGTCCAGTTTTAGCATCAAAATCATATAACATGATTTTATCTCCTAATACCTGAGTCATTTGAGTATAACAAGAATTAAACTTCATTGTTCCTATATCATCATATTTTGGTGGGAAATTAGGATTACAAGTCATTGCAGGACCTTGAGCTTGAGTAGAGCTTAAGTTAATACCAGCTGAAGACACCTCAAAAACTTTATGGTTACTATTACATTTTTCGTGCGTTAACAACCAAAAATTACTAGAAACAGTACCATCTGGATTAAGTTTTGGAACTGCAGTTTGAGTTTCCATTAAATTAGGAGCCAAATTTGAAGCAGGAGAAATTGTTAAGTTATTTGCGCCAGTACCATTAACAGTGACTCTATAATATTTAGCGGTTGGTTTTGTTGAACTACTTGGACCATATTCCAAAACAGTTAAAAAGTATTGATTTGTTGTTCCTGGAACTGGAATAACCATAGAACCTTGAGCAACATCCCATGTATTTGCAGGTAAAGTTAAAGCAACATTTTGCGCTCCGTCAAAAACTTTATTCCCAACCACTGCAAACAATAAATTACCATTTTTATCAGTTATTGCTGTAGAACTTTCTGTTAAATCACCTCCAACATTAATCCCATTTGTAATTACAGGATCACCACCACCCGAAAAATCCATCTTAATATTATTCCCAACAAACCAAACATCAGCTTGCGCAAATGAACTTGAATTAAAAACTAAAAAAACTAAATTGAATAAAAGGAATTTTACTAAATTCTTCATATTGTAAAACTTAAAATTTTAAATGTCGATGCAACTTAATGCCAAACCTTAACAATTTAAAGGTTTGAAAGTTACAGGGGGTACAAATTTAAGTATTTACAATGGGTTTATCAACAATTAACAAAAGAATGTTGATATCGTGTTTAAATGTTTGAAAAAAAGGTGTTTATGTTACAAATTCAAGGTTTCTAAGTATTTAAATTTAAGCTAAAATTTAACATTTAGAAATGTTATTTAAAAACATCCTGCCTAAATTTTAAAAATTAACAGATGTAATCTTTTATAGAAAAAACTTAAAAAACAGAATAAATAAACGAGTAAAAATATATTTAATCTAATTCGCTATAAATTTTCCCTCTACACACACACCTTTGATAGTTAAAGGCAAAATTTCTTTTATAAACACAGATGATTTAGATGGGCCTTTTAATGAATTTGTTTGAATATTTTGATTCTCAATTGCAAAAAAACTTAAATTAGCAACAGTGCCAACTTCTAATTTTTGAGTAGATTGATTTAAAAATTGAGTAGGTTTAGTGTATAGTAATTCGTAAAATTTAGCAGTATTTCCATTGCAAATTTTCCATAAAGCTGCAGCAGTGAACTCCAAATTAGAGCTGCCAAAATCAGCTAAATCAAACTCGCAATCTTTACTTTCGTTATCTTGTGGCGAATGGTGCGATGCAACTAAATCTATAGTACCATCTAAAACACCTTGCCATAAAGCTTCTTTATCTTTAGCCGTTCGAATAACAGGCAAAACCTTATATTGTGTATCAAATTCTTTTAAAACCTCATCAGTGTAAAATAAATTAGCGATAGAAACATCGGCAGTTACGTTAATACCTTTTTGTTTAGCTTCGCGAATAATTTCAACCGATTTTGCGCTGGATATTCCACTTAAATGCACCGCTCTGTTAGTATATTCGGCAATATAAATGTTTCGTATTACAGCTATTTCCTCTGCCAAAGCCGGACGGGTTTTCATCCCTAAAACAGCAGATACCTCTCCTTCATTAACCATTCCGTTTTCGCTCATATAGCTATCTTCGCTATACACCATCAATTTACTATCAAATGTTTGGGTGTATAATAAAGCACGTTTTAGTAATTCGGGATTTTTTAAATGCTGAATTCCATCGGTAAAAAATTTAGCTCCCGATAAAAACATATCGTACATTTCGGTAATTTCTTTACCTTCTTGTTTATATGAAATTGTTCCTGATGGATGAATTTTAATATCTTGATTTTTAAAATTTTGCACTATAAATTCTACCTTAACCGCACTATCCAAAGCTGTTGTACCGCCTGATACCAACAACAACTCGGTATACCCCCCTAAATGAGCACTTTTCACCAAAGAAGTTAAAGTATCCTTATGCTCACTACCCGGTACTCTACAAACAGTAAAACAATCTTTCCATCCCAAACTTACTATCCAATTTTTTGCATCAACCACCTCATGTCCATTTGCACTTAAATTTTGTCCGATTGCTACAATAATCCCATTATCGATTAAAATATCAGTAGCTTGATTTTGTAAACCATTTTCGTTTAAAATTTGAAGTGATTGGAAAAGTTGACCCATGATAAAAAGTATAAATTGTGAATTTAGCAATACAGCCATCCAAAATTACTAAGTTTTTGGCATTACAAAAAGTTTATTTTACAGTTAAGGTATAATTGATGAAAATTAATCGTTATTTGTATCTTCGTAAATTCATTGATAAACATTTATAAATGAAAAAATTATTTGCAATTGCAATTTTGTTAATAACAAACATTGTTAACGCTCAAAACGAATCGGACGAGGCCTCTTTATTTACACCAGAAAAAAGGGCAATAATTTTAAACGACGACAGTACTGCATGGTTAAATTTTAGGTTTAGAATGCAAAACAGAGCTGGTTATTTTAGTAAATTAGATGACGATAATAATGCTGGTTTCGATTTAAGAGTGCGCCGTTTGCGTTTACGTATCGACGGACATTTTACGCAATATAAATTATCCTATTACATACAACTATCATTTTCCCGTAGCGATCAAGACTTTAATAACGATAATGCTCCAAACATTGTTAGAGATGCTATTATTTACTACCATTTTAACTAAAATTGGTATATGGGTTTTGGACAAAGTAAATTGCCTGGAAATAGACAAAGAGTGATTTCATCGGGTAATATACAGATGCCCGACAGAAGTGTAGCCAACAACACCTATACTTTAGATAGAGACATGGGCCTATTTTTATATGGAAAACAAAAACTATTTTTAAATGTAATTGGCAAATACAAAGCTGCTATTAGCAGTGGCGAAGGACGAAATGCTAGTTTTACCAACGATGGTTTAGCATATACCAACCGATTAGAAATTTTACCTTTTGGTTATTTTGAAAACACAGGTGATTACTCCGAAGGCGATATGGAATTTGAAGAAAAACCTAAACTATCCCTAGGTGCTACCTATTCATACAATCATAAAACTACACGTACAGGCGGACAAATTGGCTCAACTTTACCCTATAATTTAAGTATGCGAACGTTTATTGCCGATGGTATTTTTAAATATCGTGGTTTTAGTTTATTAGGCGAATTTTTTTATCGAACAATTACAGGATATCAAGTTTCGGATGTTGCTGTTTATGCTAACGTTCCAGAAGGTAAAGCCTATATGCTACAAGGTAGTTATATGTTGAATCCCAAAAACGAAATCATAGCAAGATACTCGAATGTAGAAAACGATAAAGATATATTAAACAATCAATTATTGCATCAAACCTATGCTGTAGGTTATACGAGATATATTTATAACCATCGCGTAAAATTCCAAACCTATATAGGTATTGATAACCGTACAGCAACTCCCCTAAATCATGCATTAAACAATCGCTGGGTAGTTTTAACACAAATAGAATTTGGTATTTAGGTGCTAAAAAATCTAAATATTTGTTTTCACAAATTATTTATACCTAATTTCAACCAAAATTTTACACTATGTGGGGAAAATACACTTATTTACTTTTGGATTTAATTACATTAAGTCCGATACTTTTTTTAAGTTTTGATAAATGGGTGCAATTTTACAAAAATTGGATTCCATCGTTAATTTCGATTATTATCATAGGAGCTATTTTTGTGGTATGGGATGTTTGGTTTACCAACATTGGCGTTTGGAAATTTAATTACGATTATTTAATTGATGTTACCTTTATAAATTTACCCATAGAAGAATGGCTATTTTTTTTAGTAGTACCATGGGTTTGCGTTTTTATTGCCGAAAGTTTACATACACATTTTCATAAATTTATTTACAAAATCAATTTTATTCCCAGTTTATACATATTATTAACAGGCGCTTTAGTAGGATTGTATTTTGGTAAAGGAATATACACATTGGTTAATTTCAGTGTGTTTTTAGTGGTTTTTGTATTACAATTAATTTTTATGGATAAGCAAAAGCTAAATTTATATGCCTTAACATACTTGGTACACTTACTTCCATTTTATATTGTAAACGGAGTTTTAACAGGCGAGCCCATTGTAATTTATAACAATGCACAAAATTTAGGCATTCGTGTGGGAACAATTCCTATCGAGGATTTTTTATATTCGTACAACTTAATTGGTTTAGTGTTTTTGTTGTATTTCCCGCTTAAAAAGCGTTTTAATCCAACGGCATGATAGCTTACTTTTTTTATGGCTCCAATATGTGTTTACCCTTTTTACAACAAATGGGTGTTCGTTTTGGCAAATATCAAAAGGCTGTTTTGCATAATTATAGATTTACAGTAAATGTCCCCGATGAAAATCCGCAATTTGGTTACGCTAACGTAATACCTCAAAATAACCAAAAAGTGGAGGGATTGTGGATAGAAATTAACGAAGAAGATGTTGCCATTTTAGATGCTTACGAAAATTTTCCGCACGATTATTTAAAAAAGCAAGTAAGTGTTTGGGTGGAAAATAAGGAATTAAGCTCAACTATATACTATGGAAATCCTACTATTTGTGTAGATAAAAATTTGAAGCTAAACGAGGAACAATTGTATCGAATAAATTGGATTAAAAAGGAAGATTTTTGGAATTTAAGCTGAAAGAAAAATGACTAAAAAACAAAAAGTAGAAAACATTATTAATATACTAGAAAAGGAATTTCCCGAAACAACTGTGCCCTTAGATCATACAGATCCATACACTTTACTAATTGCTGTTTTACTCTCGGCCCAATGTACCGATGAACGTGTAAATAAAATCACCCCACTTTTATTCGCCAAAGCCAACAATCCTTGGGATATGGTAAAATTAACGGTAGAAGAAATAAAAGAAATCATCCGTCCGTGCGGATTATCACCAGCTAAATCCAAAGCTATCCATACTTTATCGCAAATTTTAATCGATAAATACCAAGGTGAAGTACCAGCCGATATGGGAAAACTGGAAGAATTACCAGGCGTTGGGCACAAAACAGCATCCGTTGTTATGGCGCAATCCTTTGGTATTCCATCTTTTCCCGTAGATACGCACATCCACCGTTTACTATATCGCTGGGGTTTAAGCAACGGAAAAAATGTAACCCAAACCGAAAAAGATGCCAAACGATTATTTCCAAAACATTTATGGAATAAACTCCACTTACAAATCATTTTTTTCGGACGAAAATACTGCCCTGCTCGAGCCCACAACCCACACGAATGTCCCATTTGTAAAAACCACGGAATAAAAGAATTGTTTAAATAATTTAGAAGTACAATAAGATTGAGCGATATTAAGGTAATATAACAGTAAAAAATATAAAACGGAATAACCTTTCCTGATTACGAGCAATTTTAATTGGCTTTAAATGGTATGATTTAATCACTTATAGCCAATTATACTTCTATATTTGGCTATAAGTGTATTTATTTTTATATTTACAGCCAAATATAAATAGTATGAATAGAGTAGGAAGAGAGAATGAATACAAGGTTTTTCAAAAATTATATACTTCTAACAAATCAGAAATTATAGCAGTTTTTGGAAGAAGAAGAGTTGGTAAAACTTTTTTAATTCGTTCTTTTATAAATGATTATAATTGTTCTTTTCAAATTACAGGACTTGCAAATGCAAGTTTATCTCAGCAATTATTCAATTTTAGCAATGCATTATCAAAATATACCAATCAAGAGGTGGAGCCGAATAATTGGCTACATGCTTTTCAGTTATTAATAGCATATTTAGAGAATTGTACAGATAAAAAAAAGGTGGTTTTTATAGATGAATTACCTTGGTTTGACACACCTAAGTCCAATTTTATTCAGGCATTAGAACATTTTTGGAATAGCTGGGCATCTGCCAGAAAAGATGTAATGCTCATTGTTTGTGGTTCTGCTGCTTCTTGGATGATTCATAAACTAATCAATAATACTGGCGGTTTACATAATCGTGTAACTAAAAAAATAAAAATTGCACCAT
>JBEEPA010000065.1:0-9399 GCA_041191385.1 Bacteroidota bacterium
TTGTCCTTACTGCAAGAAAAAAGTATAACTGAAAGTAAAATTAGTAATCTCATATGTCTTTATTTTTTCATTAGACTTACTATTGTCCAATTGGTTTAATGTCATCAGTAAACTTACCGCTAACGGTTGGCAGCTACCCGAAGGGCGGGACTTTTACCACAAAACTTGATTTGAAAAACTAATGTTTGATTAAACACAAAACTGTCTTTGGAACACGAAACCCCGCCTTTTGGGCAGGTGCTGTTAGCTGCTGGCGTTTTTATCAATAGTGTTTTCAACTCAAATATTTTCATCTGCATTAATTCATGAATTGTTTTTCAGAAAGTCTCCGTCTATGATAAGAAGTTTAACGCCATTTTGAGAAACTGAACGATGAGAGCTAAGTTCGTCTGAAACAACATAAGTTTCACCTTTTGTCAGCTTAATTTTCTCTCCGGTTTTCAGCTCGCTTATGAACTCTCCATCTAAGCAATGTACAATGTGTCCTTTTTGACACCAATGGTCTGCCAAATATTCGCTTGAATATTCTACTAATCTAATTCTAAGTCCATCAAATTGAATTGTCTGCCAAAATGCTACTCCGATTTCTCCTTTATATTCAACTTTTTCAATTGAAGTCCAGTCTATGGTCTGAAATGGTATATTACTCATAATTGCGTTTTGTTACTTTTGTTTGTGTTTCGTTACGCTTGCAGCTAACATTTCGGTTCCCGATTGCGTCAACTGCGCAATTAGTTTCATGTTGTGCGTGATAAATTTAATGTAAAATATTAGAAATATCAAAAAAATGAAATTTTAGGAACTTAAACTGTTTATTTTTAGATTTTTATAAGATAAATTTTTGTTTTCAAATTTTTAATAAAACGAATGTTAATCGAATATTATTCGTATAATATACTTTTAATTTAATCGATTCCCTTTTAGTATATCTAAAACAGTAAAAAGTTATTTCTCACAGAACACATTGATATTCACAGTGTTTTTGATTAATGAATTGATTCACAGATTCCACTACGTTTGAAAGATTTCAAAGAAATAAAAAAACTTTGTTTTTTGTAAACTAATGTTATCAATTTTTTTTAAATTTTATTGAAAATAAAATTATCTGTGTAAATCTGTTAAGTGTAACGTAATCAGTGTAATAAAAATATTAAATTGTAAAATCTGTGTTAGTCTGTGATTTCTGTGAGAAACAATTTATTTTTAAATAACTCCTAGTATAAATACCTTAAAGTTACCTTTTTTTATCACTATCAATTTGTTTAATTTTTTAACCAGATTTTTAGTAATTATTTTGGTTCTTAGTTTATTTTTGTTTCATCTTATATAAACCATTATAAAAATGAATCATACAGATATTAAAGTATTATTAACCAATGATTTTATTGGGAAAAATGTAACGGTTAAAGCTTGGGTTAAATTTTTTAGGAACAGCAGCTTTTTAATTGTAAATGATGGTTCGTGTATTCAAAATTTGCAAGCGGTTTTAGATATTGAAAAATTTCCTGAATCGAGCACTAAAAATATCCATACAGGTTGTTCGGTGGAGTTGTTTGGACTTATTCAAAAATCGCTAGGGAAAGGTCAGGATATAGAATTGATAGTGGATAAATTAATTGTTTTAGGAGAGGCAAATCCCGATGAATATCCTTTACAAGCTAAAAAACATAGTTTAGAATTTTTGCGCGAAATAGCACATCTTCGTCCGCGAACCACCACTTTTGGTGCAATTTTTCGCATTCGTCACGCAATGACATTTGCTGTGCATCAGTTTTTTAATCAGCAAGGATTTTTTAATATACATACCCCAATTATTACCGCTACAGATGCCGAAGGTGCTGGAGAAATGTTTAGAGTAACTACTTTACCAGCCGAAAATCCGCCCTTAAATGCAGAAGGGAAAGTGGATTTTAAACAAGATTTTTTTGGTAAAGAAGCAAATTTAACAGTAACAGGACAGTTAAATGGAGAGTTAGCAGCAATGGGTTTGGGTAAAATTTATACCTTCGGACCAACTTTTAGAGCCGAAAACTCCAACACAACAAGGCATTTAGCAGAGTTTTGGATGATTGAACCCGAAATGGCTTTTTATGATATTGTGGACAATCAAAATTTAGCCGAAGCCTTTTTAAAATATTTGTTTCAATATGCTTTAGATAATTGTTATGATGATTTATTGTTTTTGGAACAACGTTTATTGGAGGAGGAAAAATCTAAACCTCAGGATCAAAAATCGGAAATGAAATTAACCGATAAGTTGCGATTTGTGATTGAAAATAATTTTGAACGTATTACCTACACGGAGGCTTTTGAAATCTTAAAAAATTCTACACCCAACAAAAAGAAAAAATTTAACTATTTGGTAGAGGAATGGGGAATGGATTTACAAAGCGAACACGAACGTTTTTTGGTTGAAAAACATTTTAAAAAACCCGTAATTGTAACCAACTATCCTGCGCACATTAAGGCATTTTACATGAAACAAAACGACGACGGAAAAACGGTGGCGGCAATGGATGTTTTGGTTCCTGGAATAGGCGAAATGATTGGGGGTAGCGAGCGAGAGGCGGATTTTACTAAACTATCTCAAGCTATCGAAAAATTTAATATCCCATCAAAAGATATTTGGTGGTATTTGGAAACCCGTAAATTTGGTACGGTTCCGCACAGTGGTTTTGGTTTAGGTTTTGAGCGATTATTGTTGTTTGTTACCGGAATGAGCAATATTAGGGATGTGATTCCGTTTCCTAGATTTCCTAAAAGTGCCGATTTTTAATTTTTTACCATCAAAAATAATAGTATCTTAGATTTTTTAAAAAAACAATATCTTAAAGTGTATGAATATTTGCTTTATAATGTACCCTTGGAATGAGGTTGAACCCGAAAACGACACCACTTTAAGAATTATCCACGAATCGTATATTCGCGGACATAAAGTTGCTTTAACTTCATCGCACAATTTAACTATTCGTAACAGTAGTGCTTATAGTTTTTGTAGGTTGTTAAACATTGCAGATAAGGAAATTAAAAGCGTGGAGGCGTTTTACAAAAAAGCTACTTTTACCGAAAAATTATTGCCGTTAAATGGTTTTGATATTATTTTTATCCGACAAAATCCTCCATTAGAAGCCAACACTTTAAGTTTTTTAGATTCGGTTAAAGATCATACTTTAATTGTGAACAGTGTAGAAGGTTTACGTAAAGCGAGTAATAAAATTTATACAGCAGCATTTGGTGAAGAGTTTAAAGATATTATTCCTACTACGCATGTTTCTAAAAACAAAGAGTATTTAAAACGTATGATTAAGGAATCACCTAATGATAAAATGATTTTAAAACCTTTAATTGGTCATGGCGGAAGTGGGGTGATTATTTTGGAAAAAAATGCGGATAAAAATATCAACTCATTACTGGATTTCTACATCGATGGAAAGCAAGAAAGTCATTATGTAATCCTGCAAGATTATGTTTCGGGAGCCGAAAAAGGTGATGTTAGAGTATTAATGTTAAATGGAGAAGCAATTGGAGCTATGAAACGTATTCCGCATCCGGATGATGCGCGCTCCAATGTACATGTTGGTGGAACCGTTGAAAAACATGTGTTAACCAAACAAGAAAAATTAATTTGTCAGGCTATAGGTCCAAGGTTAGTTAAGGACGGTTTATACTTTGTTGGATTGGATATTATTAACGGAAAGCTAATCGAAATAAATGTTTGTGCACCTGGTGGAATTGCACGAATCAATCGATTGAATAAAGTAAAATTACAAGTAAAAGTTTTGGATTTTGTGGAGAAATTGGTAAACGAAAAGGAAAAGTTATTTAACGAAAAAGCATCCATGCGTAAATTAATTCAGGATACGTAGTTCTAATTTTTATATTGTCTATTAAAATTGATATTCTTATAATATTATAACTTTATAACAATTATCTTGCAATAAAAAAGTGTAATTTAGGGTTTTCAATTTACTTACACTTCATGGATATCAATCAGTACAGTTCGGATAAATATATTTTAATTGCAGGCGCTCGATTACATAATCTAAAAAACATTTCGGTTGCCATTCCGCGTAATGCATTTACGGTTATTACGGGGGTAAGTGGTTCGGGGAAATCTACTTTGGCTTTTGATACTTTATATGCCGAGGGACAACGCAGATATGTGGAAAGTTTATCTTCGTATGCGCGCCAGTTTTTGTCTAGATTGGAAAAACCTGAGGTGGATTACATTAAAGGAATTTCGCCCACAGTGGCTATTGAACAAAAGGTTAAAACTACTAATCCGCGATCAACGGTTGGAACAAGTACGGAATTACACGAATTATTTAAGTTACTTTTTGCACGAATTGGTAAAATTATTCATCCGGAAACGGGAGAGGAAATTAAACAGGACGAAACGGATGATGTAATCCGTAAAGTGTTGCAATTTGTTGGAAATAAGGCGGTTTTGTTTGTGGAGCACAATTATATAAAAGATTATTCCCCTGAGGATTTAATGGCGCAAGGTTTTTCCAGAGTTAAACAGGGTGATGTGTTTAAGCGTTTAGAGGATGTACAAGAGGGTGAAGTTTTTGATTTGGTGTTGGATAGGATGGAAGTAAAGAATGATGAAAATTTTATTGATCAATTATCGGATTCAGTTGAATTGGCATTTAAATTAGGTGAAGGAAATTGTGCGGTGGATATTTACAAAGGAACATCTGTAGAATCTTTATATTTCACTAAAAGTTTATTTAAAGAAGGGATTGAGTTTGTTTTACCCGATTTAAATTTATTTAATTTCAACAGTCCGATTGGCGCCTGTCCGGTTTGCGAAGGCTACGGAAAAATTTTGGGAATTAGCGAAGAGTTAGTGATTCCCGATTTTAGTTTAAGTGTATATGATGGAGCAGTGGCACCATGGAATTCCCCAAGTGGTGCCGATTGGAAAAAAATGTTGCTTAAAAATGCACATCATATAAATTTTCCGGTGCATACACCTTATAAAAATTTAAGTGCACAGGATAAAAAAATATTGTGGAAAGGTTGTAAACATTTTGAAGGAATTCAGGATTATTTCGATTATTTACAATCCAAAATTTATAAAATTCAAAACAGAGTTTTAATCAGCCGTTACAAAGGACGAACCGATTGTACAAGTTGTGAGGGCAGTAAATTGAGAAAAGAAGCTTTGTATATTAAAGTAGGCGATAAACATATTGGCGAGTTAGATAAAATGACCATTGAAGAAGCCTATGAATTTTTTACCAACTTGATTTTAAATCCACGCGAACATAAAATTGCAGAGCGTATTGTTACAGAAATTATACATAGATTAACTATATTAAAAAAAGTAGGAGTACAGTACTTGCAAATTAACAGAGCTTCTGCAACTTTAAGCGGAGGCGAATCCCAACGCATAAATTTAGCAAGTATGTTGGGTAATAATTTAATGGGTGCAACCTATATTTTAGATGAGCCTAGTATAGGTTTACATCCAAAAGATACCGAAAATTTAATTGAAGTTATCCGATTATTAAATCAAGCTGGAAATACAGTAATTGTGGTGGAGCACGACGAGGAAATTATAAAGAGTGCGGGTTATGTGATTGATATCGGACCCAAAGCAGGGCGTTTAGGTGGCGAAGTGGTGTATCAGGGCTCCAAAAATGTTATGTTGCAGCAAAATACTTTAACGGCACAATATCTTTCTGGGGCAAAAAAAGTAAGTCGTAATCCAATTAAAATGTACGATAAAGGATATAAAATTCATTTAAAAAAATCGTATAAAAACAATTTAAAAATAGATGAAGTTAGCTTTCCACTATATAGTTTTACAGTAGTTTGTGGAGTAAGCGGATCGGGAAAATCAACTTTGGTATTGGATGAGTTAATTTCAGAGTTAAAATTAATTTTAAACAATCACGAATCCGATAGATTAAAGGGTAGTTTAAACCTGATTAAAAATATCGAGTATGTAGATCAAAATCCAATAGGAAGAAGCTCTCGAAGTAATCCAGTTACTTATGTTAAAGCTTTTGATGATATCCGCGCAATGTTTGCATCGTTGCCTTTATCCAATATTAGAGATTATGAAGCCAAACATTTTTCGTTAAACGTACCCGGCGGACGATGTGAAAAATGTGCTGGAGAGGGAGAAATTACGGTAGAAATGCAGTTTATGGCGGATATTAAAATTAAATGCGAGGAGTGTGGAGGTAAAAAATATCAGAAAGAAATTTTGGATGTTTTATACAAGGAGCATTCGATTTACGATATTTTGAATTTAACCATTGATGAGGCAATTGAATTATTTAAAGGCGAGGAAAAAAAAGGTAGAGGGAAATCCTACGAGGAAAAAATATTGGAAAAATTAATTCCTTTACAAAAAGTTGGTTTGGGTTATGTGCAATTGGGACAATCGTCCAATACCTTATCTGGTGGCGAAGCACAAAGGGTTAAATTAGCTTATTTTTTAATTAAAGGAAACAGTGCCAACAACACTTTATTTGTTTTTGATGAACCAACTACAGGTTTACATTTTGAAGATGTAAATTTATTGTTACAATCCTTTAACGAGTTGTTGTTAAAAGAAAATCATTTGGTTGTAATTGAACACAATACGGATGTAATTGCTTGTGCGGACTATGTGATTGAAATTGGACCGGAAGGAGGAGATAAAGGCGGAAATTTGGTTTTTGAAGGAACAGTGGAGGAAATGAAAAAATCGCCAAATTCACTAACTAAAAAATGGTTGAAGTAAATGCATAAAATTTGGAAATACGAAGCGCCTACTGATGAGTTATTGGTAATAGAGCTACAAAAACAAATTAATGTAAGTGCTTTTATTGCAGAGAGTTTGGTGAAACGTGGTGTTAAAAATTTTGAGGAGGCTAAAACATTTTTTCGTCCAAATTTAGATTTATTACACTCGCCTTTTTTGATGCTAAATATGCAAGATGCCGTGGATTGTGTTTTACGTAATCAAAAAAATAAAATACTCATTTATGGCGATTATGATGTGGATGGAACTACCGCGGTTTCTTTATTGTTTAATTTTTTAAAACAAAACAATTTTAATGTAGAGTATTATATTCCAAGTAGATACAAGGAAGGTTATGGTGTGTCGATGTTGGGTGTACAAAAAGCAATTGATGAAAATTTTAGTTTAATGATTGCTTTAGATTGTGGAATTACTGCTTTGGAACAAGCAGAAACTTTAAAAAATAAGGGAGTAGATTTTATTATTTGTGATCATCATTTACCCGGTGAAATTTTACCCAATGCTATTGTTTTAAATCCAAAACAAAATAATTGTACTTATCCTTTTAAGGAATTATCGGGATGTGGTGTAGGGTTTAAATTCATTCAGGCATTAATTCAGCATAATATTGGTACTATCGAGGATGTGCAAAATCACTTACCTTTATTGGCTTTAAGTATTGGGGCAGATATGGTTCCGGTTGTAGGCGAAAATCGATTGTTGGCTGCTTTGGGTTTGCAACAAATGAATGGAGATTATAATACGGGATTGCAATTATTGGCGAAAAATTGTAAAATCAATCCGCCTTACAAAATGCAGGATATTGGTTTTACTATTGGTCCGCGGATAAACGCTGCTGGCAGAATGGGTGATGCGGATAAAGTGGTGGAATTGTTTACCAATACATTACCTAAAGAAGATTTGATGGAGATTGTTAAGGATATTGAAGAGGATAACAATGAACGAAAACAAGAAGAGGAAACCATCACCAAAGAAGCTTTAGCAATGGCTTTAAGTAGGGAAGAGGAAGGGCAAATTTTTAGTACCGTAGTACATCATGCAAATTGGAAAAAGGGTGTAATTGGTATTGTGGCTTCGCAGTTGCAAAAAACAATTTATGTACCTACGATTGTTTTAACTCAAAATAATGAAGATGAGTATTTTACAGGTTCGGCTAGAAGTGTAGGAAATATTAATTTGTACGAATGTTTAAAGGAATGTAGCGAATTCGTAATTAAATTTGGCGGACATGCAGCTGCAGCGGGTTTAACTATCGAGGAAAAAAATATTCCTGCTTTCAGTAAAAAATTCAATGCGGTTGTTCAGCAAAAATCTGTACCAGAGGATTTTATTCCTAAATTATATTTGGATGCATGGATAGATTTAGCACAAATAAGTATGAATTCTATAAATATTTTAAATCAATTTGAACCCTGCGGCATTCAAAATCCAAAGCCTATCTGGGCATCAAAAAATGTACGATGCAAACATTTAGATGTTGTGGGTAAAAATCATGTAAAACTTACCATTTTTCAAACACATCAACCCGAAATCACACAAAATGCTATCTTTTTTAACGGATTGGATTATTATCAAAAAATCAAAGAAGCCCAATTTTCCATTGCATTCGAATTAGATATTAACGAATGGAATAATCAAAAAAACATACAGCTATTAATTAGGGATATTCAGTTTTAGCGATTTTAAATCATCTTCCAATTGTTTTAAACTTGCTTCTTTTTCTATATTTTTTTGGAATTCAATATATTTTTCATATTCCTTCTCCAATTTTTTTTGCGCCATTTCGCTACTGATTTTCCCAGCATGTGTAAGAAGTTCTCTACCATTTAGCTGCAAAATACTATCTAATCTTTCTATCCAATCTTTCATATACATTGGTATTTTTTGTTGTGCCATAGTTTCTGCAAATGCTAAATATTGCTCAACTAATAAACCTAATAGTTTTATTTCATCCTCTTTTAAATAGTTTTTTGCAGTATTTATATCTGCTTTTCTTAAATATGTAGTTTTTTCTTTATCGTAAGCTACCATTCCCATTAATGGCAAATTAGCATCAACTCTTCTGTAAATCAATTCTGCAGCCGTTTGTTGACTAATTGCCCAAAGTAATTTGTTTTGCACAATTTTAAAAAACATTATGGTTTTTTCGTCTTTGGGATCGTAATCGATACTTGTAGTATATATGTCTTTAATTTTTTGATAAAAGAATTTTTCGGATAATCTAATTTCTCTAATACGCTCTTGTAATTCATTAAAATAATTCATTGAATTACCCGTTTTAAATCTGTCGTCGTTTAAAGTAAAACCTTTAATAATGTATTCTTTTAAACGTTGAGTTGCCCAAATTCGAAATTGAGTACCTTGTGTTGATTTTACACGATATCCAACAGATATTATAACATCAAGGTTGTATAAATTTACTTCTACTTCTTGTGTTTTTCCTTTAATTGCTCCATGTTGAGTGGTTATTCGGAATTTCCGAACAACCACTTTTTCTATTAGTTCACCTTCTGAAAATATGTTTTTTATATGTTCGTTAATCGTAGATTTAGCTTTTCCGAATAATAAGCACATTTGGTCTTGCGTTAACCAAACCGTTTCATCTTCTAATCTAACATCAATTTTAATATTTCCGT
>JBEEPA010000066.1:0-3178 GCA_041191385.1 Bacteroidota bacterium
GCGAGAATTAATTTAGACGAAATAAAAAAACATCTTAAAAAATAAGACCAATTAATTGTATTATTACAACTACTTCCACTAACAATTTCCTAGTATTAGATAAAAAGCGGTAAAAAAATGCTGAGATTAAAAAACAACTTTAATTTCCTTTAAAAGTGAAAATTTTAAAGTATTTTCCGTTTTTTTGTGTGTCCAAAACTATTTGTAAATCTTGTAAAAGTTCGCTGGGTTGCACTGCCATTTTTAGAAAATAATTTGTTAAAACTGCGTTGCAGTAGATTATTTTTTTATCCTTTGGAATTTGGATATTCCATGATTTTAAAATATCAGTAGGCTCTACCCTATTTTTATCCCAATCTATCACCAAAAAATAATCGTTTAAAACTACTACTTCTTGCGCTTTTTCTTTTGGGATTTCTGTACCTATGGCATTATTTAAACAAGTAAAACGAATGTTTTTGGATAGTAAATAATGGGCTAATGGCGAATTGCATGTGGGTAAAAAATAGTTTCCGTTATAACAATCCAACTGCGCTACAGTGGCAGTGGTTGAAAAATTGATGTTTTGTAAAGCCAATTCTTCCTGTTTATAATAAGTAGCAGCTTCCATTTCTTTATGAAACAAAACTCCAAAAACTTTAATATATTCTACTTTTTGCCGTAATGTAGGCGCTTTGTATTCCTCCATTACCAAAAAATTTAGTTGCTGGTTTAGCTTCGCGTAGTTTTTATACTGATAATCGTTTACAATAATTAAATCGGGTTGTAGCGCCCACAGTTGCTCCGTACTTAAAGCTTGCTCGCTGGAAATATTGATGATATTGCCCCAATTGGGATAAAATTTTTGTAAATTATTCCAATCTGCAACAGCTTTTACGTTAGTATGTACATTAATTTGATTTAAATACTCAACAGCGGTGTTGTTTAAAATAACAATGTTTTGGTATTTTTTAAGTGCTACAGCATAGTTTTGCTGTTCGCCTTTAACAATTAAACTATCCTTTTGGGCATTAAACCAAAAAGCTTCCGTTTGATTGGGTGTATCACTTTTGCAAGCGCCCAATAAAAACAGTCCTAAAAACAAACAAGCCCTAAAAAGGGCTTGTTTTACAAATTTTAATGTACAATTAAGCAGCATTTCTACTGGCGTTAATACTACCAAAAAATGCTCTGATAATCATTTTTTCGTAAGCAGCTTTATATTTTTGCCCTTTTCTATCCCCACGCTCAATGGCTTTTAAAGTCATTAAAGCATATTGCTGAATAGTGATTAAAGGTAAAATTATTTTTTCTCTTAAATCGATAGAAGCCTTTGTATTTGGATTATGTTCCAATAAAACCGATTGTCCCGAAATTTCTAACAACAAACGTTTAGTGGTTTCATATTCGTTAAAAATAATTTTCCAAAAATCGCCAAATTTCTTATCCTTTTCCAAATAAGCAGTTAAAGGGAAATAAGTTTTATTTAAGGATTGCATACTGTTTTCCACCAAAGTACGGAAGAATAAAGAATTTTTATATAAACTTTTTACCTCATCCAATTTACCTTCGTCCTCGAACTTTTTAATAGCCGAACCAAATCCAAAAAATCCTGGAACATTTTGCTTCATTTGCGTCCAAGCACCCACAAAAGGAATTGCTCTTAAATCGGACAAAGACAATTTAGCATCTTTACTACGTTTAGAAGGACGCGAGCCAATATTGGTTTTACCATAATATTGTAAAACACTCACATTTTCTAAATAATCCACAAATAAATCGTGATTTTTAAAGTTAGAATATACCCTATACCCTTCATCTGCTAAAGTTTCCAAAACCCCTCTTTCATGCTCGGTTAAATTAGGCACATCACCTTTAAAAACATAGTTTTCTAAACCTGCACAAATTAATTGCTCAGTATTAAACTGGTTAGAGTTAGGCGTTCCAAAGTTAGAAGAAATAGTTTGACCTTGAATAGTGATTTGAATTTCGTTATCCTGAATTCTATCCCCTAAAGACGAGTAAAACTTATTGGTGCTACCACCACCACGAGCCGGAGGACCACCTCTACCATCAAAAAACACAACCTTAATATCGTTATCCTCAGATATTTTACTTAAATTTTCTTTCGCTTTAAAAATACTCCAATTGGCTTTGATATATCCACCATCTTTAGTTCCATCAGAGAAACCTAACATGATAGCTTGTTTAGAGTTACGATTTTTTAAATGCGCGCTGTAAATTGGATGCGTATATAAACTTTGCATTACCTCTGCACAAATCGCAAGGTCATCAATAGTTTCAAATAAAGGAACAATATCCAAATTCATAGCATCCTTTTTCCAACCACACAATCTAGCTAAAGCATACACTTCCACAATATTTACAGCACTTTGCGTGTTACTAATAATGTATCTATGACAACCAATTTCGCCATTTTCTTGTTGAATTTGTTTGATTACATACAACGAACGTAAAGTTTCCTGCGTCATAGAATCCTCAAAATCATCCGGATTAATTTCGCCCTCGATGTTAAATAAAACCTCGATTTTTTGTTCGTTAGTTAACTTCGCATAATTTTTAGGAACTTTTCCTTTTATTTTTATTTTACCTTCCCAAATAGCTTCAAAAACATCATTAATTACAGCACCATGAATACGGCTATCTTGGCGAATATCCATTGAAGTAAAATGCGAACCAAACAACTGTACTTTTGCGATAAAATCTTCTATTTCAGATACAAACAAGCCCTGATGATGCACATTCACATAATCTTTTACTTCCTCCAAATCCTTAATCAACTGCTCCGCCTTAGTATATCTTTTACCTCTAGTATTAAATACAGTATTGTTTAACCTTTCGTAAATATTTTCGATTAATTCATCTGCACCACTAAAAGTAATACGTTTACGTAACTTTTTAGCATCTCTAAAATAACAAATAAAAATACGATGTTTTAAATCTTGCGCCACTTTTAAAGTAGTTTCGGCAGTAACAAAAGGATTACCATCTCTATCCCCACAAGGCCAAAAACCAATATTTACAATATCATTATCGTAATTATCAACATTTAGTTTACATAATTCGTGACGGATACGTTTGTGTACATTGGAGATAGAATTGTAAAATACATTTTCCAAATACCACATTAAACGCACAGCTTCATCGTAAGGAGTTGGTTTTTCCTTACTTACAAAAC
>JBEEPA010000067.1:0-10755 GCA_041191385.1 Bacteroidota bacterium
GCTTGTATAAAGCTGATTTTATTTGTTACAATAATATTATTATTGAAGTAAAAGCTGTAAAATGTATTGAAAATATTCATTATGCACAATTAATAAATTACTTGAAAGCTACTAAATATAAAATTGGTTTGTTGATTAATTTTGGAGGTAAGGAACTGGAGATAAGAAGAGTATTATTGTAATAAATTTTGTAAGCTCTAGTTTTATGATCAAGTAGTTATATTATAGTTGATTTATATCGTGTAGGGTGTTAGTTTTAAACCACAGGAACTGGCGTTAGAGGGGAATCTAAAGATTCAAGGGAGGACGAACTGGATGTAGGTTTTACACAAAGTACTTCCACCCTTGAGCTGAAAGCTCCTTTTGTGCGATAGCACCCGTGGTAAAACAGTTTAGAGAGTGAGATTGGAGTATTGACAACCACGATGTAATTTTTTTAACCACGGGAACTGGCGTTCATGGGGAATCTAAAGATTCGTGGGTGGACGAACTGGATGTAGGTTTTACACAAAGTACTTCCACTCCTGAGCTGGAAGCTCCTTTTGTGCGATAGCACCCGTGGTAAAACAGTTTGGAGAGTGAGTGATCAGTTTGAGAAGGAGTACGTAGAATGAGGGGTTTAACCACTGTGGACGGGGAATCAGAATTGAGAATGAGAACGGAGAATGAGATTTTTACGAATTAAAAACGAAGTTTTTTTATGAAACTGGTTTTAAAACCATAATTTTTGATAAATTAGCGTTATTTTATGCCAAAGATTTTACGTATCATCAATAGATTTAACTTGGGTGGGCCTACTTACAATGCGGCTTACTTAACTAAATATTTGCCTGATACCTACGAAACTTTATTGGTTGGAGGTGAAAAAGATGAAACGGAAGATAGTTCGCAACATATTTTAGATCAGCTAGGTATAGAGCCTATTATTGTTCAAGAGATGCAACGATCGATACATCCTGCTAATGATTATATCGCATACAAAAAAATTAAAAAAATCATCGACGAGTTTAAACCGGATATTGTACATACACATGCCTCGAAGGCAGGTACTTTAGGAAGATTAGCCGCGTTTTCATCTAAAGTTCCTGTAGTAGTACACACTTTTCATGGTCATGTTTTCCACTCTTATTTTAATAAAACTAAAACGGCTGTTTTTAAAAAAATCGAACAGAATTTGGCTAAAAAAAGTTCTTGCATTGTAGCAATATCCGAAAAACAACGAGAGGAATTGGCTTTGGTGCATAAAATTGCGCCTTTAGAAAAATTTGCGATAGTTCCATTAGGATTTGATTTAACACGTTTTCAAGAGGATTATTTATTGAAAAGAACCAGTTTTAGAAAGGCTTATAATATTCAGGATGATGAAGTAGCTATAGGTATTATTGGTAGGTTAGTACCAGTTAAAAATCATTCTTTGTTTTTACAAGCATTAAAAATTGTTTTGCAAAAAACAAATAAAAAGGTTCGTGCTTTTATCGTAGGGGATGGGGAAGATAGAGAAAAAATTAGAGTACAAGCTCTGGAATTAGGGATACCTTACATAGAGGAAAATTTTGATAAACAAACAGCTCCTTTGTGTTTTACTTCGTGGATTAAGGAAATAGACCACGTAAATGCGGGGATGGATGTTGTTGCTTTATGCTCCTTAAATGAAGGGACTCCGGTGAGTTTAATTGAGGCACAGGCATCGGGCACACCCATTGTAAGTACCAATGTGGGCGGAATTGAGAATATTGTTTTGGATAAACGCACAGGTTTGTTAAGTGATTTGGAGGATATTGAACAATACGCTGAGAATTTATTAACTTTGGTAGAAAATGAAAATATGCGCTTGGAAATGCAAAAATATGGATGGAAACATGTAAAAGACCAATTTAGCTACCATCGTTTGGTGAAAGATATGGATGCATTGTACACTAATTTATTGGCAAAAGTAAAAATGAATGCAAAAAAATAGAATATATAATTTTATTGGGGTTTTTATACTAATTATTTTAGTAAATTCCTGTGCTACTTTAAATAAAAGTAGGATGTTGAAAACACCTTTAAATTACGAGTTTGATAAGGTGGTGGATTCCTTGAGATACGAGGAGTATAGGGTGACCATTGATGATGAAATTATGTTTAACATGTATAACAACAATGGGTATAGTTTTATTAGTTTGGGAACTGGTGGTGCTGGGGTAGCTTTATCGAGTGCGCAGGGGAGTAGTTCGGGCGGTGGTGGAGGCGGTATGGCTATGGGTGGAGGAATGGGAATGGGAATGGGAATGAGGTACAAAGTACGCCCAGATAGCACTATAAAAGTGCCTTTGATTGGTTATATTCAAGTTGTAGGCTTAACGATGGGGGAGTTGGAAAATTTGATGGAAGAAAAATTATCGCACCATTATAAGGATCCTTTTGTGATTGCGCGTATAGAAAACAAAAGAATTTTTGTTTTTAACAGCGGAAATGCTGCTACTATTTATCAGTTACAAAACCAAAACACTACCTTGTTTGAGGTATTGGCGGCTACTGGAGGAGTTCCTGCTAATTCTAATGCTTCACGCATCAAAGTGATTCGAGGCAATGCAAAAAATCCGGAGATTTATTTGATTGATTTATCTACCATTAATGGGATAAGTGATGCCAAGATGATTATGCAAGCCGGGGATATCGTTTATATTGATCCATTTATCAATTATGCGAACTTTATTGTGACAGATATTGGTGGGGTTATGGGTTTACTATCCTCCGTAATTATTGTATACTCCTTATTTTTAGGAAGAAATACGCGTTTATAAATTTAATACATGGAAACTAAAAAACCATCGGCAATAAACGATGAATTGGATTTGGGTATTTTACTTAAAATTATTCGTAAAAATTTAATTTGGGTAATTTTATTGATAGCTTTAGGAATTACTTTAGCTTTTTTAAAGGTACGATATACACAGCCTTTATATCAAGCCAAATCAGTTGTAAAAATTGGGGAAAAAAATGATGTAAACCAATTGATGCAATTGGAAAATATTTATGAAACCAATATCAATACTGAGCTTACCCGTTTAAACTCTAAAAGTTTGTTTGAAAAAGCGATACAAAAATTACCTTTAGGAGTAAGTTATTTTACAAAAGGTAAGTTTTTAAATACCGAAAATTACAAAACTTCTTCTTATTCAGTAGATTTTCAGATAAATAACAGTGCTTTGTTAGATAAAAATTTATGGATAGACTTCATCAATCAATATACAGCAGTTTTATCTTATGAAAACAAAGGGGATTTTAAATATCAACTTATACCTGTAAATAAGTGGTTTAGTTTTAATGGTTTAGAAATTAAGATAATAATAAATCCTTACCAATTAGATCAGTTGAAAATTTCGGAAAACAAGCACTTTTTTGTGATTCACTCTAAAGAAAATATGGTAAATAATTTATTTGCTAATATGGAAGTAAGTATTGTGGATGCTTCTGCAAAAACTTTGGGCATACAATTTACAGGTAATTCGGGCAGAAAATGCGCCGATTTAGCATCTGCAATGGCGGAAGAGTTTTTGAGTTCTAATGTGGAAAAAAAGAAAGAAGGAGCAAATAAAATGATTTCGTTCACCGAGGACCAAATTGAAAAAATTAACCGTAATTTAAATTATTTTGAACGTTTGTTACGCCCTTACAAAAAATTAGAATTAGAGGATAAAAATTTTGATGTAAAAGATTTAAAAGTAGAATTGGTAAAAAGTGATAAAGACGAGCTAAAAGATGTACAACAACATATAACAGACTTACAAGTGTTGTTAGATGTATTAAAAAAAGATAAAGCTTATGACGAGCTCTATAACATTTTGGTGGTTTTATCTACCAAAAACAGATTTAGCAATTATGGAGATAATTTAAAAAAGAAATTAAATGAAATTAGGTATTCCAAATTTCAATTAGAAGGTGATAATTTTTTATATAAAGAATTACAACACATAATAGATTTGGAAAGAAGGGACTTGGTAGAAATTACTGGTATTATCATAAAAGAGTTAAAAAAACATCAAGCACAAATTGAAGAGCGTTTGGCGATGTATGTAAATAAGAAAAATGACTTAACGGATGTTTCTTTTGATAGAGATAATGATTATTTATATTTAACCAGAATGTATGATATTAATAACGAGTATTATTCCAAGTTGCTCTCTAAAAAAGCTGAATATGAATTAGTGCGCGCAGGGTTTGTATCGGATAATGAAATTATGGAACAAGCTGTTCCAAGTGATGAACCCATTTCTCCAAATGTAAAATTAATATACATTTATTTAGCTGGTGGAGCTATATTTATTGGTTTGTTAATTATTTTAGCTCAGTACTTGTTACACAATACCGTTACGAGTGTGAAAGATATTGTAAAACACACTAACACGCCAATTTTAGGTATGATTCCATCTTATGATTCGGATATTCCAGTATCTCAATTGATTGTAGATAAAAATCCCAAATCTATGATGACAGAGGCCTTCCGTTCTATTCGCTCCAATTTACAATTTATTTCTAACGCAGAAGGAGCTAAAGTAATGGCGGTTACCTCAACGATATCAGGTGAAGGTAAAACTTTTATAGCAATTAATTTAGCAGGTATTTTAGCATTTTCTTCTAAAAAGGTAATTTTATTGGATTTGGATATGCGTAAACCTAAAACGCATATTGGTTTTAATGTGCAAAATACGATTGGTATGAGTACTTTATTGATTAATGAAAGTACCCTAGAAGAAAGTATTCAAAAAAGTTCTTTAGATAATTTACATTTTATTACTGCTGGACCCATACCACCTAATCCATCGGAGTTGATTATTAGTCCGAAGTTAGAAGAATTGGTTGAAACCCTAAAAAAAATATATGATGTAGTAATTATCGATACCCCTCCAGTTGGAATTGTTACAGATGCTTTACCCATTTTAAAAAGAGTAGATTATCCCATTTATGTGGTAAGATCGGATTATTCCAAAAAAATGTTTTTGGCTAATATAGGTATGTTGAAAGAACAAAAAGGAGTTGATAGACTATCTGTAGTTTTAAATGGTTTTGGAAAAGGAGCCAAAGGGTATGGTAAATATGGGTATGGGTATGGATATGGGTATGGGTATGGATATGGGTACGGATATGGGTATGGGTATGGGTATGGATATACATCTGGCTATACCTCAGGATATTACGAAGACAGTGATCCAGGTGAGAAAAAATCGTTATTTAAAAAGTTATTTAAGAAAAAGTAATGGAGTTGATAGAAACACCTTTGTTAGATGCTAAAATAATTGTTCCAAGAGTTTTTGAGGATGAAAGAGGTTATTTTTACGAAAGTTTTAATGAAAAAAGTTTTAATGAAAAAATTGGAGATTATAACTTTGTTCAGGATAATCAATCTAAATCCCAAAAAGGGGTTTTAAGAGGTTTGCATTTCCAAAATCCACCTTATGAACAAGGTAAATTGGTGCGTGTTTTAGCTGGTAGTGTTTTAGACGTAATTGTGGATATTCGTAAAAATTCCCCTACTTACGGAAAACATTTTAGCTATGTGTTGTGTGCTGCCAAAAAACATGCTATGTGGGTTCCGCCTGGTTTTGCACATGGGTTTTTAACTTTAGAGGACGAAACAGTGTTTTTTTACAAGGTTACTAATTATTATAATAAAGAATCTGAAGGATGTATTGCATATAATAGTAAAGACCTTGGGATTAATTGGGGCATAGAAAATCCTATTTTATCCGAAAAAGATAAAAATGCTAGCGCATTTGCAACATTTACATCTCAATTTTAGTAAGGTTTGGTACACAAATTGGTTAGTTAGTTTTTTTATTTTACAACTATGCAAATTCGATACATTTTAATTTTTGGATTATTAATTTTTATATTGGCTTGTAATTCGCCAAAAAAACTTACCAAAAAAGGTTTAGAGCACGAGCAAAGCGGTTATTATGAAGATGCCGTAAATTTTTACATTCAAGCTTTACAAAAGGACAAAACTTATCCAGAGGCAAATCAGCAATTAAGATTGGTTAGCAGAACCATTTTTGGTAATTTAAGCTCGGATTTTTTTAACAGTTTTAATAAAGGCGAATATGAAAAATCGATTGCCGACTATCAAAAAATGCTAAATTTTATGCAAAAAGTTAATCCGTACAATGTAAATTTATCTATACCAGAACAATACGAAGAAGATTATTTAGAAGCAAAAGCTACATTTTTAGAGCAACAATACTTGGCTGTAAATAATTTAATGATGGAAGAAAAATTTGCTGAAGCTGAAACGCAAATTAAAAAAATTCAAGCTATTGATCCCAATTACAAACAAGGAGAAATTAACGATTTAAAAAATATTGCCGTTTTAGAACCTTTTTACCGTTTGGGCAAAGCACATCTAGTTAAAGGAAAATATCGTGCAGCATATAATGATTTTACTAAAATTATTGAACGTGATGATGATTATAAGGATACAAAATTTTTAAGAGAACAAGCTTTGGAAAAAGCATTATACAATATTGCTATTTACGATTTTGTAAATGGAAATGCTAATGATAAATCCGGTGACGTTATAAAAAGTAGATTAGTAAACGAAGTTTTACGAAGTGGGAATCCTTTTGTGCGATTTATTGATAGAGCGAATATGCAAACAATTATGCAAGAACAAAAACTTGCATTAAACGGAGCTATTGATACTAAATCGGCCATTAGAGTTGGTGAAATTTTAGGGGCAAAAGCAATTTTAGATGGAAAAGTAATTAAAGTAACCAACTATCAAGGAGAATTAGTAAGTGAAAGAAAAAAAGCTTATTTACAATCTGCAGTAAAAAAATATAATGCTCAAGAAAGAAGAGAATATTATGATACTGTTTTTGAAAAAATTAGCTATACACACAACACTAGAAGAAATACAACTGAAATTATTTTTCAGTTTCAATTAATTTCTTTAGAAACCGGACAAATTTTATTGAGCAAAACTATTACCCAAAATGAGGAAAGCAACGTTGCTTATTCAACTTATCCTGGGGATGTTAATCGTTTAATTCCCGGACATTGGGAGAATAAATTATTTAACAGTACAAATGATTATATAAACACTAATAGAAATGCTGTGGAGACTTTTAGAAAAGAGTTTAGCGCAAACCAACAACCATTATCTGTTAACCAATTGATGGAGCGAAATTACGATTTAATTGTTGCTGATATGTTAAAAGATATTTTAAACTTTAATCCTGAAAATGTTAGATAAAAAACATTATATATTTCAAAGTTTTTTAGTGGCTCTGGCATTGGTATTTTTTATCCAATGTTCATCTAGTAAAAAAACTGCCTCAAAAAATCCTCCTCCAACATGGATTGCGAATACACCAGTAAGTAGTATTTATTATATTGGTATTGGAGCTGTAAATAAAAATGTTGCCAACTATCGTGAAGCAGCAAAAAAATCTGCTATTGAAAACCTTTCTAATGAAATTTCTGTCCAAGTTTCTAGCGAATCTATTTTACAAACCATTGAAACAAACTCTAGTTTTGAACAAGAATACAAACAATTGATTCAATTAAACTCAGATAAGTATTTAGAAGGCTATCAAATGGTAGAAGATTATGAAGATGACACGCATTACTATGTATACTATCGTTTATCTAAACAAAGTTATCAGGAATTACAGGATAGATTACTAAAAGAAGCTACGGATAATTGTTTGAATTTTATTTCCGAAGGGGATAAAAATATTTTGGATTTGGATTATCGTTTAGCAGTAATAAATTATACAAAGGCAATGGAAGCTTTACTAAACTACTTAGATAAAAATATTACGGCTGAATACAGTGGAAAAAATGAGATTTTACCATTTTTAATTATTCGTAAAGTTCAACAATTACATCAATCGATTAAAATATCCAATATTTCAAAAACTACAGATTTAATTTTAGGGCAAAATATAATCCCGCAAAGTTTTGGGGTTATACTAAATGCTAATGAAAAAATTATTGCAAATTATCCAGTTAGTTTGGAATATAAATCTCAGTTCCGACAAGTGAATAATATAAACAGTAATGGACAAGGAAATGTGTTTTGGGATATACAAAAAATTAAAAGTGAAGTACCAAATCAATCTTTACGGTTTTCATTGGCTACCCAACAAATTATCGAACAAACATCAAGAAATCGAATTGTTCGGGAATTGCTTAAAAATTTGTCTGTTAACGAGTTACTAATACCTTTAAATATTCAACTCCCTAAAGTTTTTGTTGTAAATTACAGTAAATTACCTGCTTTGTTGTTTAGTGATGTCAAAGCTTCATTAATTCAAAATAAACTTGAAGTTAATACCAATCAAAAAACATCAAATATAAATTTGGTAATTGAGATTGAGGAAGATGATGCAAGAAAAGCAGAATCTGGTTTGGGTGTAACTGTTGAATTAAAAGCAATTGTTACTTTTACGAATTCAATAGATGGTAAAATTTTATTCACAGAGGCTATTCATAATATTAGAGGAACGCAATCCACCGAAATTTTAGCTAAAAATATTGCTTATCAAAATTTAAGTAAACTAATAAGTTCTAGGGTTATTCCATTATTTGCTAATAATTATTTTTAGCTTTTTAATTGGAACTAATGGAACTTTTGCGACAATTGAAACTGTAATGTAAGAGCACTAAATGAATTAAGTATAATTTTAGCTTTTTAATTTTTTTTAGCATATTCCGATGGAGATAAATATTAAAAAAAGATTTTCAATTTTAAAGTTAAGTACCGAAAAAAAACTTTTATTTTGGGGTTTAGCAATAGGTTTATACTTTTTTACTTTTGAGGTAATAGGTTTAAATTTTAAATATTTCCCTGGTGATTTGGGTGATGGAAGATTAAACTTATATTTTTTAGAGCATGCATATCAATTTTTTACTGGTAAAATAGATTCTTTTTGGGACGCACCATTCATGTATCCGGAAAAAAGTATGATTAGTTATTCGGATAATTTATTGGGTTCGGCACCAATTTATTCGATTTTTAGAATTTTAGGGATGGATACTTTTTTATCCTATCAAATGTGGTATATTGCAGTTACTTCTTTAAATTATATTTGTGCTTTTTACTTTTTAAAAATGGTTTTTAAAAATCATTTTCCTGCTATAATTGGGGCTTTTATTTTTGCATTTTCTATGGCGTTACAATCGCAGTTAACCCATGCGCAAACTTTTCCGCGCTTTGCAATTCCTTTAGCTTTTTTTACGGCGGTTAAATTTAGTGATAACTTACAACCTAAATATTTTTTGTTTGCTTTATTGTTGTTGGTTTACCAAATATATTGTGGAATTTATTTAGGTTTTATGCTAGCTGTTCCTTTATCAATATTTTTGATTTTGGTAATTTTACAAAAAGCTGTTTTTAATGGATTTAATATTTTAAATAAAAAATGGCTTGGGGGGATATTAGCATCTATAGCGATTAGTTTATTGATTTTGTTGCCATTGTTGTTACCTTATACATCACGAAAAATTTCTCCTAATTTAGAGCATTACAATCAAATTTTACATTCGGTACCTACCTTAAAATCGTATTTATTTAGCCAGGGAGGAACCCTGTTTTGGGATTTTTTGAGTACAATTGGTCAAAATTATGAGGCATTTTGGGACCATCAAATTTTTATGGGTGCATGTGCAACATTAAGTTTTGTGCTAGTATCGTTTTGGTTTTTAAAACATTTTTTAGATCATAAGCTAAAACTAAACACCTATACAATACCCTATTTAATCTTTTTTTCCGGATTAATTTCGTTTGTTTTGTTTTTACGCTTGGATAATCTTTCGTTATATATTTCTTTGTATTACATCCCAGGTTTTAGTTCCATGCGTTCCTTAACACGATTTATAAATATCGAATTGTTGTTTTTTGCATTTGCTATTGCATTAGTACATGATAAAATTTTGCAAAAATACCCACAAAAAAGTGTTTTAATTTTTGCTTTATTCTCCGTTTTGGTATTTTTTGACAATTATTTTGATGGCTCAAAATCCTATAAAACAGAAGTAAAAATTGCCAAAGAAAGAACAAATTTAATCGAAAGTTCATTTGCGCAAATTCCTAAAGGAAATTTAGTATCTTATGAGCCTTCAGAAAAATCAGATAATGCCATTAATTACCAAATTGATGCAATGTTAACTGCCCAAAAATATGGTTTAAAAACAGTAAATGGTTACACAGCTACTTGTCCGGGCGATTTTGGAATGTTTTGGAACGAAATAAATGAAGAATCTAGGAATTTTTGGTTAAATGGAAAAAATTTAGGGGTTGATACTTTATATGTTGTAAAATCTGGAATCGAAGTGCAAAAAATGCATGTAAACGAAATGAAAGAATTTGCTAAAATTCAGGCAAAAAAAACAAAAATCCAAAATACAATCAATTATATCAAAACCGACGAAAATTGGATGAAAGTTATTCGGGAAAAAGCTATTCAAAACAATATCCCATTAGACTCAATGATTTATATAGATGCTGTTTGGGCAGTTGAACAAGAAAAATAGAATTGAGAATAAGGGGTTTATTGATTTCTGTGTTTATAGATGGGAATTCTCTCGATTATTTATCAATTTATTGAAATATTTTAGATTCCATGTTGTTGTACCTAAATTCCCCACTCCGGCTGCGCCACCTCGCCCGAGGGCAAGGAGTAGCGGTGTGCTATCGCACTTTTTTTTATTGCTAAAGCAATTTTAATAATAGCAAAGCTATTTTTTTAATGGGAATGTACGTATCTCCTT
>JBEEPA010000068.1:0-12419 GCA_041191385.1 Bacteroidota bacterium
AAAGTTTTAATACTTGGTCCAACACTATAATTGCTCCCAATGGTCCCCCTACAGGAAATGTTTTTGGTATAACTAATATAGGTAACGAAATGTGGTTTACAGGTGGAGCGGTTAGTGCCAATTGGTCTAACAATAACTTTAAAGATGGAATTTATAAATTAAGTGATAATACCTGGACGCACTACAAAGCAGGAGAATTGGGAAATATTGCGGATATAGTAGGCATAACGCCAAATCCGCGTAATCCTTCACAAAAATTTTTATCCTCTTGGGGACAAGGTTTAGTTGAGGTTAATAATGGTGAGTTTGTAAAATTGTATAATAGTGAAAATAGTATTATAAAAAGTATAGATTTATTCCCGTTTCATGGTATTTCGGATGCTAAATACGATAGTAAAAATGTGATGTGGGTGTTAAATTCGGGCTTACCCACACAAAGAATTCAGCAGCCTTTGATTGCTTTTGATGGCAAAGATTGGTTTAGTTATCGTTTAGGTAATTTTGTGGATAACGGACAACATTTAACCGGTTTAGCTATCGACCAAAATGGTTATAAATGGATACAATCTTTTAGAAATGGCGTGATTGTTTTTGATGATGGAGGTACACTGGCTAATACTAATGATGATAAAGTAGCTTTTTTATCCACCAACGAAGGCTCGGGTTCTTTACCTAGTAATGAGGTAAGGGATATTAAAATTGATAAAAACAATGTGGTTTGGATGGCAACAAGCGAAGGGTTGGTAGTGGTAAGAAATCCGCAAAACGCTTTTAATCCTGGAGGGGTTAATGCCGAAAAAATTATTATCGAAGATGGAAATAACTTTTCATATTTGTTAGATGGTTTACTGTTAAACTGTATTTACATTGATGGTGCAGACAGAAAATGGATTGGCACTTTTGGCTCGGGTGTTTATTTGTTATCTCCAGATGGACGTACCACAATTCATCACTTTACAGTAACTAATTCGCCTTTAATTTCTAATAACATTTTAAAAATTGGTGTTAACGAACAAACTGGCGAAGTGTTTTTTGCAACTGATAAAGGTTTGGTTACATATAAGGGAAATGCAGTGGATGCAAAAAAATACGATGGCCCATTGTATGCTTATCCTAATCCTGTGCCGCCAGATTTTGATGGTGATATTTCCATTAAAGGCGTAAGCGAAAATGCAGAAATTAAAATTACGGATATTACAGGCAATTTAGTTTACGAAACCTTTGCCAATGGAGGTTTTGTATCTTGGAATGGTAAGGATTTAGCAGGAAATAAAGTACAATCCGGTGTATATTTGGTTTTAGCATCCAATACAGATGGTAGCGATACTCAAATCACTAAAATTTTATTTATAAACGGTAAATGATTGTTTCCGATATTGGCATTGTACTAGGCGCAATTCATTATAAGCACAATAGCCGAATTTTAAAAGTTTACACTCAAAAAAATGGTATTGTAGCTTTTTTTGTAGGTATTCAAAAAAAAAGTAATATTCTAGCATTTTGTCAGCCTTTATACCCAGTAAATATTACATATTCTTCAAATTCTAAGTCGGTAAGCTTATATCAAATCAAAGAAATTTCAACATTATTTCCCTTACAAAGTGTATATAGCCACATCAAAAAAACATCGGTGGTGTTTTTTATTTCCGAGGTTATTTTGTTAACGATAAAGGAAGAAGCAAGTAACGAAAAGCTTTTTAGTTTTTTATATAGAAGTATTCAAAAGTTAGAAAACGAAGATTTTAACGATGGGTTTGTAGTTGAATTTTTAGCAGAATTCACTATTTATTTAGGTATCGAGCCTTTGATAGAAAATGGTTTGTATTTTAATATTCAGTCTGGCGAATTACAAAACAATTTTCAAGAAGTATTATGTTTAAACCAAAACCATACGGCATTATTTTGTAAATTATTTAGCGAATTAAGTACACAAAGTTTCCAAAAATCCGAAAAACAAAATTTACTACATTTTTTATTGCATTATTACCAAATGCAAATCCCTAATTTTAAAACGCCAAAATCATTAGAAATCATCCGAGAGGTTTTTAGTTAAATCGTTTAATCATCAATAAATATAATAATGGAAACTAACGAAAATCAAAAAAGAGTTATCAAACAGTTTACATCCAAATTTAAGTTCGAATTGTTTAAAATTTTAAAATTGCCCATGGCATTTTTAGCAGGAATAAAAATTGTATCAATTGATAATAAACACGTTACTACATCCTTAAAGTATAAATATCTTAATAAAAACCCATTTCAATCTGTTTATTTTGCAGTATTAAATATGGGTGCAGAACTGGCATCTGGCGCATTGGCAATGATAGAAATTGCTAAATACAAAAACAGCGTTTCCATGTTGGTAACCTCTGCAAAATCCCAATATTTTAAAAAAGCCACTGGTAAGGTTTATTTTAATTGCAAACTAACTCCTGAGCTTGAAGAAGCGATTAAAAAAACTATCGAAAATGATGAACCTACCACCTGTGTACTAGAGGTAAATTGTTTAAATGAGCAGCAAATAGAAATTGGTAAATATGCATTCGAATGGTCGTTTAAAAAAAGGGATTGTTTACCTCGATAAAATATAGTATTTTTATTACTCATAATTGGGCTATTGTAAAGTTGTTAAAGCTGTATGTAACTAACTCAAATTTAACACTTTATATCCTATTTGTAAAATTTTTTGTGAATTATTCGGGTTAAAGCTTGCTAAGTTGGACATTTGTAAATTCTCACTAATTGATTTGAATGTAATAAAAGGGGAGAGTTATAACACATTTCTTAACTGCTTAATAAATAACATAAATATTGATTTTTGTTTTAAATATGGTCAGTCTCAATTTAAAAAGTTGTTTGATGCCTATTTAGTCAACCCTAATATTTTTGAGTCATTAGAAACTAATCCGGATAAGTTGAAAACGAATAATATTGAAATTTACTTTTTTAGTAACTACATGGTTTCTCCAATTATGATTCGAGACTTTTATAAATTAAATAAAGAAGAAACAAAATGGCTTTATTATGATTTAAAAGGAAAAGGTTTATCAAGTTTAAAATCTTTACCCGTAAATCTTACACGAAAAGCGGCTCATCTGTTTAAAAACTTAAGTGCTGAACTAGATTTAACAATTAAAGAAAGTTTTGTTTATGCTTCATTTAAAAGCTTAGGTGTTTCACATGAATTTGCATATACCACGATTAATTCGATTCGAAATTTTAAGGAGTCAGAATTTTGGGTAAAAACGATGACTTGTTTTTACATTAAAGGACTTAAGATAAATGATATATCTAATGTAATGGATTATGTATACCATACAGAATATTGTGAAAAAAGGGTTGTGCAATGGAAAATGAAATCTATTAAAAACATTTTGTTGGAAAGCGAAAAGTGGCATAAAAGGTTAGCATCAGGTTTTTTTCGAAAAAGTTCTAATTTCCATTATCGAAAATCAGAAATTGCCAAATTTGAATTAAACTGGGATAACAAAGTTTTTGTAATAAAGCATTTAGCTTCATTCAATGAACTTGTTTATGAGGGGGAAAAATTACATCATTGTGTTGCATCTTACCATCGTGATGTCAGTCTAGGAAATTGCAAGATCTTTTCATTAAGATTAATAGACGATCAATTAGAGAAACCATTAATTACCATTTGCTTAAGAGGTAAATTAATGGTCCAGGCAAGAGGGACTTGTAATAGGGAGCCAATAGAGCAAGAGAAAGAAATTATTAGTGTGTGGATAAAAGAGAATGAATTAAAGAATTGGTTTAATTATTAGGTTGATTATGCTTTAAGGTAGCGAATTAAACTTTAAAAGTTAAGATAGTGTCTAGACTTTATATCCCTAAATTTTTTCACACGCAAAAAAATTATGTTAAAAAACAATTTAATTCCATGATTTTTTTAAACATTACTAACGCTTTCTATTAACTTAATTTTTGCGCAGTATTCAGGTGCTATTGGCAACAAAGTTAATCCGTATCAAATTGCAAATTTATCCGATTTAGAGTATTTATCTACAATCTCTTCTAATTGGTACTAACATTTTATTTTAACCAACTCAATTGATGCTTCTTCTACTTCAGATTGGAATGCAGGTAAGGGTTTAATTAATCTGGGACGATATTGAGTTTTTAAATTCTTTAAAAGTAATTATTCAGGTTAATTTAAATATTAAAAATTAGTTAAAATCCAAAAAGGGTTTTTATATTTGGGAATCGTAAAAAATATCTTTTTGGTGTATAAATTTGGAATGAACAAAAGTATATTGTACATACTTATTTTATGTTGTTTACCTAGTTTTTTTTGGGCTAATTCCTTGGTTGATTTAAAATTGCCAGTTTATTCTAAAAAATTTTCAGATAATACTATTCCATCAAAATATAAAAGAGAATCTGCAGTGATTTTGGTACAAGAGTTTCATTTTGTAGCCTTAAGTTCACAATCGTATTTGTTTATGAAACAAAAAGTTTTGGTAAACGATATGGATGGTGTTGATGCGTTTAAAAACATTTATTTTGCTAAAGGCTTTAAAGAAGATACTGTGCTGATAACTAAAAAAAATGGTGAAACACATTTTGTAAAATTTACACCAGATAATGGTGTTTTAGAAAATAATCCAACTCATTTTACTTTTAATGAAAGAGAAATTATTTTCCAGTACCAAAAAATGGAATTAAAAGATTTGGAAGATGGCGATTTAGTTGAGTTTTGGTATAAAATCCCTGTAGATTATTCTCAAACGAAATCGTTTAATTTTAATAACTCTATAGTTTATCCAATTATAAACCGTACAATTTGTATTTTACATCAAGATAATTTTGTGGTAAATGCAAGATATTTTTCATCGGATTATAAGTTTAAAACACTACAAAAAAATATAAATCAGCAAATAAATGTAATTGAATTTAAAGATTTAGAAAAATCTGTTGAGGCTTTTAATATTCCAATTACGCATAAAAACCCCGGTTTATTACTGGCTTTATCTAGCGCTAAATTGCCTAAATATCAATTGCTTACACCGGATAAATTTGGAGCAATCAATGAAGTGGCTGACATGGAACAAATAAAAAAAAATGTACATCAACGTGTTTTAGCGAACACTAAAATTTTAGAGCTAAAAAATAAAATTTTGTATTATTCAACAATTGCAAATTTTGGCGGAATTAGGGATACTGATGAAAAACGAAAAGTAGCAGCAGCGTTTTATATTTTTAGAGACCAAGTTTTTAACCATTCCAAATTAAAAGAAATGGATATAGATTTATTTTTTTACTACTGTTTAAAAGTTTGTAAAGCAAATAGATGGAAATATCAAATAGGGTTTACTTATCCAAAATCATATCAGCTTCCTACACAAATTTTAAGTATGGAAGATGTGCATTATTTCATTGAAATTGAAGGCTTACGCATTTTTCCCAGCTTAAAAAATCCACATCAAGAACTTAAGTTTATTCCTATTGAAACTCAAGGTTCCTTAGCTTATAGTACAGATTTTAAAAAGAAATACAGTAAACTTAAATGGTCGGGAAGTTCCATACCTTATGTAGATAACAATGTTATTTCCTCCGAAAAAAAGGTGAATATTGATATACTTAATGGGAAATTACTTGTGCGAGACTCTGTTTATGCTTTCAATTATGGAAAATTATTTTATCAAAAGGAATTGTTTAAAGATGTCAATTTTGCAAAAACCGATTATAAACATGCAGGAATTCGCCCAGCTTATAACCAATATAAAAAAACATCAGAAGAAATAAGCGCAGAAAAAAAAGCCGAAAAATTACATTTGGATAGTGTATACAATAATTATAAAATGTTTTTGCGAACCAAAGGAATACCTGTTGATAGTTTGTGGAATTTAAATATTAAAGAAGAAGGACGATCTGAAAAATACGAAAAACGAATTCACATTACCGAGTATTCAACTAATGCATTACAACTAAACAAGGATAATTTGGTAGTTTCAATATCAGATTTATTAGGAGATGAAATTTTATGTAACAATAACGAACTAAATCCAGAATTGGGCAATTTATTTTTTAATTATAATAAAACATATACTATTAAATTAACAATTCCTAAAGGTTATAATGTTGCAGATAATTTGATAAACAAAGAGTTAAATAACAACTATTTTATAAACAGTATTAGTTATGAAGTTAAACAAAATGAGCTTGTTATAAAAGTTAATCATCAAGTAAAAAATCATAAATATCCAACTAAAAACTGGAAGGAACACTTGGATTTTTGTTTAGCAACACAAGTTTATTATAACCAAAAAATATATTTCCAAAAAAATTAAAACATGTTTAAAAATGTAATTTTCATATTCATTTTTTTGGCGTTTTTATCTTGTACAAATTCGGATAAAATTATTGAATTTGAAGCGGATACTGTAGTTTTAAATGTAAAACCTCAAAATATTCATTATACAAGAGCTTTAGTATTACAATTTATCCAAAATAATAATTTAAAAATTTTAAGTGATAAAAAATCTATTGTAGAAGGTAGATACAGATTAATGGAAGTTGAATGTACTTTTTCAGAAAAATTAATGATAGATTTTTTAAAAAAAACAGAGTTACAAACCCAAATTCCTAAGCAAGATTGGGATATAAAATTGCGTAAAATGGTTTTAAAAATGCATTATATCAAGTGATTTTTTAATTGAGGTTTAAAAGAATTAAGTTTAAATTTAATTTATGATTCCTCGTTATTATATCTAAATTCCCAAAAAAAATGTAAAATTATTACCTATTACTGAATCCCCACTCCGTCCTGCAGACAAATAAAAATTACTTTATTGGTAATAAAAACATACTGGTAAGAAAGCGAGGAATCATTTTTAATTATTGTTACTCCTCATTAATTACATTTTTATCCAGCATTTTCAATAAAAAATCGTTTACTTCTTTAGTGCAAATTTCAGGTGTTACATCAAATTCTTGCAACAATAATTCTACAATTTCATTAGCATTTTTAGGCGTTTCTAAAATATGCCAAATACTTTTACCACTTTCGTTTAAAGACACATAGGCCCCGTTTTCTAGGTTCATCATAACCAATTCGCCATCAACTTCATTAAAAACAAAATCGTTGTTTCTGCTGTACTTTTTTTCCATAATTTTTAAACTAAAATATTACCATTTTCATCTATATATCCCAGTTCTAAAAGGGTGTAAAAATGGCGGTTAATTAATAAATTTGCTTGTTCGGTAGTTATTTCGTTTCGCCAACCACCAACCTCACCTTTGCGGAAAAAGTTTTTGGTGTGGGTAGGTTTTTCTTTAAAACCTTTTTTATCCTCTAAATTTTTAAGTTTATCAAATTCCACAGCCTGAATAGCTGCAATTATTTGCTCCTTGGAGTAATTCCAGTTTAAAATTTCTACAATTTTAGTAAAGGTTTCTAAAGGATTATTTTTTAAATCTTCGTACTTAACAATATGTAAATCGTTTCTGTATGCATTTTTCCAGGAGTTATAAAAATCGCTCCATGAACCCATATATTGCGTAAGCTGATTGTTTAATTTTTTATTGTTTTTAGCCAACGAATTATGCCCATTACACAAAGCAACAATTGCTTTTTCGATTGAAATTTGCATATGATTGGCATATGAAGCCGCCATATCAAAAGGATTACGCACAATTAAAATTATATTTTTGGTAACTTCTTTAGGGAAAGTAAAAGTACCGTTATGAAAAGCCGCATCGTGAACTTTAACTATCGCATCATCTTGAAGGTTTTCAGCCCATTTTACAAAAATTTGCGGTCGTAATGTTTGAATAATTTTATCGGGTAATTCACTAGATTCAACACCTAAATATTCATCGGCAATGAAACGAGAGGAAGCAATTCCATTTGTGGAATCTATTTTATTAAGCGATTCCAATGATGCGTTATTTTGTAATGCATGTAAAAATAATCTTACCCAAGTATTCCCAGATTTGGGATAGGAAACCAGCCAAATAAATTTTTTAAGATTTACCATTTCCAGTAATATCCGCAATTAAAAAATCGTACATTTCGTTTAATTTAGCTTTGTTTAATGGCCTATTAAAACGCTTAATTTCAACTTTATTGGATATGGAACCCATTAATCCAAAGTGTTCTTTTAAAATATTAAATGCCTTTACCATCCAAGGTTTATAATTATTTGCACGTAAAATATCAATTTTATCTTTTCCTTTTACTTCTTCCATAAAAGTTTTTCCTTCCCTATCTTCAACTAATAAATATATGCGTTTTACAGGAATGGGCTTAATAGAAAAATCGTTTAAAACCGGAACTAAAAACTTTTGTAAATCGGAGCGTAATTTATACTCACCAACATTTTTAAGGTTTAACATTTCCAAACTATCTTCCCAAAGTTTAAATCTTGGAAAACATGGATGCATCATGATTTTTCCGTTATCTACATACAAATTAGAAATATCATCGGCAACAGCAGTAAAACCACGTTGTTGTAAACCAGCTATTGTAGTAGATTTTCCCGCGCCAGAATGTGCAGTAAACAAATATGCTTCGCCATTGTGTATTACCCCGCCGCCATGTAATGGATAAAAACCTTTTTTAAATGATAAAACCCCTAAAATAAACGATAAAATATATTTTTGCGCATCGATTGTTTTGTCGGGATGTAAAACCTCAATAATTACTTCTTTGTCGTTAATAATCCAAAATTTTCCAATATCTGGAATTTGTAATAAAACCTCATTAGCATTAATTTGAACTAAAACTCTTTTTGTAATTGTGTTATCCAAATTATCGGGAGTTTTTCCCATTTTTAAAGTAACATCAGCTTTTTCTTGGCTGGGTGTTAATTCTTCAATTTCAAATTCGGATGCAATTACAATACCTCCTAAAATATAAGTGTATTTCATGCTGCAAAAATAGTTAAAAAAATATTTTTTTAGTTTAAAAATCGCTTAATATATACATAAAATAAATGTAAGGCACATTAATCCATCTTTAATCACTATCTTTGCTCATTATTATTATAGAAGTGGAAAAAAGTAACACCAAACATCAATCGGGTTTTGTAAACATTATTGGCAGTCCTAACGTTGGAAAAAGCACATTAATGAACGAATTAGTGGGTACAAAATTATCAATAATTACCTCAAAGGCTCAAACAACTCGCCATAGAATTATGGGAATTGTGAATGATGAAAATTACCAGATTGTTTTTTCGGATACGCCTGGGGTACTGGATCCAGCATATAAATTACACGAAGGAATGATGAGTTTTGTAGAAACCGCTTTGGTGGATGCTGATTTGTTGTTGGTGGTTACGGATGTTTTTGAAGAAAATATAAATCACGAATCTACTTACGAAAAATTACAAAAATTAAATATTCCTACTTTAGTTTTGATTAATAAAATTGATTTAATTAATCAGGAAAAAATGGAAGAGAGAGTTAATTATTGGGCAAGTAAATTTGAGGGTGCTAGTATACTTCCACTTTCTGCGTTACATAAAACCAATGTGGATTTTGTAATGCAATGGATTTTAAAAAATTTACCAGAGGGACCAGCTTATTACGATAAGGATACTTTAACGGATAAACCCGAAAGATTTTTTGCTGCCGAAATTATTCGTGAAAAAGTTTTAGTGAATTTTAAAAAGGAAGTTCCCTATTGTATCGAAATTGAAATTGAAGAGTTTAAAGAGGAAGAAAAATTAATAAGAATTAGAGCTTTGATTCATGTTGCTCGCGAATCCCAAAAAGGTATTGTTATTGGGCATCAGGGGGATAATTTAAAAAAATTGGGTTCGCAAGCCCGTAAGGATATGGAGGTGTTTTTCGACAAAAAAGTATTCTTGGAATTGTTTGTAAAAGTGAATAAGGACTGGCGACAAGATGAGCGTAAATTAAAGCGTTTTGGTTACCTATCGTAAAATTAATCGAATAAAATGGCAAATGTAGTAGCAATTGTGGGAAGACCCAACGTGGGGAAATCCACATTTTTTAATCGTTTAACCGAAAGCAGAAAGGCTATCGTGGACGAGTTAAGTGGTGTAACCCGTGATAGACATTATGGGAAAGCTGAATGGAATGGGAAGGAATTTATTGTTATTGATACAGGGGGGTATGTTGCAGCCTCGGAAGAACAATTTGATGATGAAATTAAAAAACAAGTAATTTTAGCACTTGAAGAGTGTAGTGTAGTGTTGTTTTTAGTTGATGTAACTACTGGAATTACTGATTTGGATTTGGGTATTGCGGATGTTTTACGCCGAATTAAAAAACCTATTTTTGTTGTTGCGAATAAAGTAGATACTCCTAATCGTATTAACGATGCAGTTGAGTTTTACAATTTAGGAATGGGCGAGGTGTATAATATTTCATCGGTAAATGGCTCGGGAACAGGGGAATTGTTAGATGAGGTTGTTAAAATTTTACCTGATGATGCTGTTGAAAATACAGATAACTTACCTAAAATTTCGGTTATTGGTAGGCCAAATGTAGGAAAATCTTCTATTGTTAATGCTTTTTTAAATCAGGAAAGAAATATTGTTACAGATATTTCTGGTACAACAAGAGATTCAATTCATACACGTTATCGTGCTTTTAATCATGATTTGTTATTGATTGATACTGCTGGAGTTAGAAAAAAAAATAAGGTTAAAGATTTAGAGTTTTACTCGGTTTTACGAACATTTAATGCTATTGAGGAAAGTGATGTTTGTATTTTAATGATTGATGCTACTTTAGGTTTTGAATCGCAAGATGTAAACTTATTTCACTTAATTGAGCGTTCACGTAAAGGTATTGTGATTGTGGTAAATAAATGGGATTTGATTCAAAAAGATAGCAATACTATCAATGAGTTTACTAAAAAAATTCAAGAGAAAATTGCTCCTTTTGTAGATGTACCTATTGTTTTTACTTCGGCTATCGAAAAACAACGTATTTTAAAAGCTTTAGAGTTGGCTTTAGAAGTGTACGATAATCGTTCGCAACGAATTCCTACTTCCGAATTAAATAAAGAATTGTTGCCAATTGTACACGCATATCCTCCTCCAGCATATCGTGGGAAAATGATTAAAATTAAATACATTACTCAAATTCCAACGCATGTTCCTTCTTTTGCTTTCTTTTGTAATCATCCTTTACATGTTAAAGATCCTTACAAACGATTTTTGGAAAACAAATTGCGCGAATTGTTCCATTTTTCGGGTGTGCCTATAAATATTTTTATGAGAGAAAAATAATAGCGTTATTGGTTTTTTGGGACTTTAGCGACAATTGGAACTAAGGGGATTAGCGACTGATGGGACAATTGGGACTGAAGGAATTTAAAAATTGAGGCAAAAAAAAAGCATGCTACCAGCATGCACTCTCTTGTTTATTTACATCGCCCGATATATTTACCTGCGAATCTATCCGTTACAAATATAAGTATTTAATTGTTGTATTTAGGAAACTTAAAATTATCAAAGCATTAAGTTTTTGTTAACTCCTTTTTTGTGATTATTTTTCTTTTTTTGTAACCTAAAGCACATAAGTTTTTATGTTTTTATTGCATCTTTGTAGCTACAATTTTAAAATGAATTTTATGAATAAGTTATGGATTATATTGTTTTCGTTTACCTTTTTGGCTTGTACTAATGGACAAAATTCTTCGGCTTCCTTATCTGCAAAGGAATTTCACGATAAAATATCAGAGTTAGGATATCCTGTTATTTTGGATGTTAGAACTCCTGATGAATTTAATGGCGGAACTATTGAAAATGCTATTAATGCAGATATTACCAGTTATGATTTTACTAATGTTGTTCAATCTTTAGATAAATCGCAGCCTGTAATGGTTTTTTGTTTAAGTGGCGGACGAAGTAAAGATGCTGCTAAAGCTTTACGCAATATGGGTTTTAATTCTGTGTATGAATTAAAAGGTGGGATTTTAAAATGGAATGCCGAAAATTTACCTGTTGTTGCACCTGGAAATTCCTCTACTGCAAAATCTGACGGGATGAATTACCAAGATTTTTTAAAATTATTGGATGGAAATAAAATTGTAATTGTAGATTTTTACGCAGAGTGGTGTCGTCCTTGCAAAATTTTGCAACCAATTTTACATGAAATCGAAAAGGAAAATGCCGATAAAGTAAGTTTAATTACGATTGATATTGATAAAAATCCTGAATTAGCGAATTATTTAAAAATTGAAGCAATTCCTTTAGTTCATATTTATAAAAACCAAAAAATTAAATGGAATAATATGGGCTTAACGGATAAAGCTACTGTTTTAAATGTGATTAAAAATATTAAATAATTTAATAACCTTTATTTTAATATCAATTTGTTGATTAAGTGTGATAATTAAAAGCACTTTCGAATGCTTCTGTTTGCGGACCGCTTAATGTAATATTTATATCAGATTCTATAATTTGTGGACTAATCCAAAT
>JBEEPA010000069.1:0-2922 GCA_041191385.1 Bacteroidota bacterium
ATGAAATCAATTTTTTCCTTGTGTAAAATATATATTTACATAAAAAGTAAATTTTTTGTAGGGTATTTTTTAACTTTAGGCAAAAAAATATGCTGAAGGTACAAATTATAAATGGTCCCAATTTAAATTTATTAGGTAAAAGAGAACCTGAAATTTATGGAAATCAGAGTTTTGAAGATTTTTTTAAAATTTTACAACAAGATTTCCCCAATTTAGAATTGCATTATTTCCAATCGAACACCGAAGGAGAGTTGTTAAATAAAATTCACGAAGTAGGTTTTACTTTTGATGCAATAATTATAAATCCTGGTGCATATACACACACTTCTATTGCTTTACGCGATGCAATTTCTGGCGTAAAATCTCCAGTAATTGAAGTGCATATTTCCAATACACATCAACGCGAAGAATTCAGAAAAAAATCATACGTGAGCGAGGTGGCTAAAGGAGTAATTATTGGTTTTGGATTAAACTCTTACCGTTTAGCTTTACAATCTTTATAAATCCCATTTTGGGTAAATCATTTTAAATGAAAAAAAAAATATATTTAATTGATGCCTTTGCGATAATTTACAGAGCTTATTTTGCTTTTGGAAACAATCAGCGTTACAACTCGCAAGGCTTAAATACCTCTGCTACTTTAGGTTTTACAAATTCCTTATTGGATATTTTAAACAATCAAAAACCAGATTATATAGGTGTGGCTTTTGATCCTTCTGGTGGAACATTTAGAAACGAAATTTTTCCGGAGTATAAGGCAAACCGACAAGAAATGCCGGAGGATATTCGCAAAGCAATTCCTTATGTTAAAAAAATTGTTGAAGGCTTTAATATTCCGATTATTGAAGTAAAAGGTTTTGAGGCGGATGATGTTATTGGAACTTTAGCTAAAAAAGCAGAGCAGGAAGGTTTAGAGGTGTATATGATGACGCCGGATAAGGATTATGCACAGTTGGTTACGGAAAATATTAAAATTTACCGACCAGCAAACGGTGGGAAACCAGCCGAAATTTGGGGTGTGGAAGAAGTAAAATTAAAATTTGAAGTTGAGCCTATCCAAGTTATTGATATTTTAGGAATGTGGGGTGATAGTGTAGATAATATTCCTGGTATTCCAGGAATTGGAGAAAAAACTGCTAAAAAATTGGTGCAAGAATTTGGAAGTGTAGAGGGCTTAATAGAAAATGCACATCAACTAAAAGGAAAACAAAAGGAAAATGTAATTGCTTTTGCCGAGCAAGCAAAATTATCTAAACATTTAGCAACTATTAAATTAGATGTTCCATTAGAGGTAACTTTTGATATGTTAAAGGCAGAGGAACCGAATAAGGAAATGTTGATGCAGGTTTTTTCGGAGTTAGAATTTAGAACAATGGCAGATAGGGTTTTTGGTGAAAAAATTGCCGTTAAAGCTGCTGTTGGCACTCAGTTGGATTTGTTCGAAACGTATAACAACGAACCAAAAGTTGAGGAAAAAGAAGAAGTTGTTGTTCCATCCGAGATGAAAAAGTATGATGCATCTATCCAAAAATATACTTTGGTAAATTCCTTTACAGATTGGCAAAAATGTGTAGCTGAAATTAAATTACAAAAAAGTTTTTGTTTCGACACCGAAACAACTGGAATTGATAGCCATTTAGCAGAAATTGTTGGGATTGCTTTTTGTTGGAAAAAAAATGAAGCAATTTATGTAAATATTCCTAAAGGCGAAGAGCAAAAATATGTGAATGAATTACAAGTTGTTTTTGCAAATGAATCGGTTGAAATTATTGGTCAGAATTTAAAGTATGATATCAATATTTTAAAGCAGTACGGGATATCAATCCAAGGAAAATTTTTTGATACCATGATTGCGCATTATTTAATCGAACCCGATTTAAAGCACAATATGGATTATTTAAGCGAAACATACTTAAATTATCAGCCTATTTCTATCGAAACGCTTATCGGAAAAAAAGGGAAAAATCAGCTAAATATGCGTGATATAAATCCAGAAGAAGTAAGTGTGTATGCTTGTGAAGATGCAGATATTACCTTTCAGTTAAAGGGAATTTTTGAAAAAGAATTGCAAAAAAATAATTTACAAGCGTTGTTTAGTGAGTTAGAAATGCCTTTGATTCATGTTTTATCCGATATGGAAATGGAGGGTGTTGCAATTGACGTTGAAGCTTTGGCTAAATTCTCGGAAGAGTTGGAAGTGAAAGTGGTGGATTTAGAAAAAAATATTTTGCAATACACACCTAAAAATATCAACATCGCTTCTCCAAAACAATTAGGCGAATTGTTGTTTGAGGATTTAAAAATTGTGGAGAAAGCTAAAAAAACTAAAACCGGACAATACCAAACCGACGAGGAAACATTACAAAAATTAGCTGGAAAACATCCTATAATTGATTTAATACTAGAGTTTAGAGGTTTAAAAAAATTAAAAAGTACTTATGTAGATGCTTTGCCTTTGTTGATGCATCCTACTTCCAAAAAAATTCATACCAGTTACAATCAGGCTGTTGCTGCAACTGGACGTTTAATTAGTAACAATCCTAACTTACAAAATATTCCAATTCGTTCCGAAAATGGGCGTGAGGTTCGTAAAGCTTTTATAGCTTCGCCAGGAAATTTAATGTTAGCAGCTGATTATTCTCAAGTTGAATTGCGTTTGATGGCGGAAATGAGTAAGGATGAAGGTATGTTAGAAGCTTTTAATCAGGGCTTAGATATCCACTCGGCAACAGCAGCAAAGGTTTTTGATGTTGCAATCAACCAAGTAGACAGGGATATGCGAAGCAAGGCAAAAATGGTAAACTTCGGAATTATTTATGGTATTAGCGCTTTTGGTTTATCTGAAAGATTGGCGATTCCTAGAGGTGAAGCAAAGGAAATTATCGATAATTATTTTATGAAATATCCAAAAGTGCGCGATTA
>JBEEPA010000070.1:0-3734 GCA_041191385.1 Bacteroidota bacterium
AATTTTATATTCAAGCCTCATTAAACAAACAAAATTTGCAACTTAAAAAACACAGTAAAATTAAATTACACATTAATCCTAGAGTAGCCGATTTTTCCAGCGGAAAATTGCGTTGGGATAATTTGGAAGTTTGGAATAAACAATGGAAAAGTATTTTGGTTAAAGATATTTTGTTTTTTACCGAAAATATGATTTTAACTAATTATAAAGAAACCAATTATTTAAAAACAGATAACGTTTTACCTAAACAAGCGGAAAATAAGTGGGTTATGGAATTAAATGCATTAGGTTGGAATCGTTTTTCGTTCGAGTTAAATGCCAATAGCGAAAAAGAAAGAGAGTTTTTGATTTTGGACGACAGTCCATATATGCTTCGTTTTGTGGAGGATGGAACCAATTTGGTTTATCCTGTTTACGGCGATTATAATTTTAACAATTTGTATTACTTAAGTTTATACAATCAACAAAAAAACGGAAAAGTATTGGCTATTCGTTTGGATGAGGGAAGTTGTTGGATGGTAACACAAAATATCGATTATCAACAAATCAAACAAAAATCTACTTTTTTACCAGAGTATCAGATAAACAACGATTGTTATTTTAAAGGTAAGTAATGCTTAAAAATGTTTGATGTAAGCTTCGGCAACTATTAAATCGTTTGGAGTTGTTATTTTGATATTTTCTGGATTTCCTTCCACTAAGTTGATTTTTTCTCCAATGTTTTCAATAACACTTGCATCATCGGTAAAAAAATCTTGATAAGTTTGTTGAAAAGCTAAATGTAAAATATTGGATTGAAAAACTTGAGGCGTTAAAATTTTAATCACTTTATCGCGATTTAAAATTTTACTTTCGCCATTTTCTATCCATCGTAACGAATCTGGAATAAAAGTAAAAGGAATTGCATTTCCTTTTGCTTTTGCTTCATCAAAACATTGTTGTATTGTATTTTTACTAACAAAAGGTCTAACTGCGTCGTGTATGGCTACAAGTGTGTTTTTTGGTACCAATTGTAAACCATTTAACACACTGTGAAAGCGGGTTTCCCCACCTTTCGTAATTTGATGAGGTACTGTAAATTGATATTCTAAACATAATTGATTCCAATAATCGAGTTGGTTTTCGGGTAAAACTAAAATTAAATTTACTTCATTATCCCACTGGTAAAAATTAGATAAAGTATGCATTAAAATGGGTAAATTATTTAAAAGCATAAATTGTTTTGGAATTTCGCTTCCCATTCTCAATCCTTTACCACCTGCAACTACAACAACAAATTTTTGCATGATTTTATCGATGAGGAAAGTTAAACCAGGAGTTAATTTTTAAATAAATAACACCAAATATGGCTTCTTTAAATATTCCTGTACTCATTTTGGAAGCCCCTTTTTTACGATCGGTAAAAATAATCGAAACTTCTTGTATATTATATCCAAGTTTCCAAGCAACAAATTTCATTTCTATCTGGAAAGCATAACCAATAAATTTTATTTTATCGAGTTTCATTTTACGCAAAACTTTGTGGTTGTAACAAACAAATCCAGCTGTTGTATCCATAATGGGCATTCGGGTTATCCATCGAACATAAACACTTGCAAAATAACTCATAAGCACCCTCGACATTGGCCAATTAACCACGTTAACCCCTTGGGAGTATCTAGAGCCAATGGAAACATCAGCTCCATTTTTACATGATTCGTATAATTTTATTAAATCATCGGGGTTGTGCGAAAAGTCCGCGTCCATCTCGATTAAATATTCGTAATTTTTATTCAATCCCCATTTAAATCCATGGATATAAGCAGTTCCTAAACCTAATTTTCCAGCTCTTTTTTCTATGAATAATCGATTTGGGAATTCATTAATCAAATCTTCTACAATTTTAGCTGTTCCATCAGGTGAATTATCATCTACAACTAATACATTAAATTTCTTTTCAGGTATATTTAGCACATAGCGAATAATATCTTCGATATTATCTTTTTCGTTGTAAGTTGGAATAATTACTAGGCAGTCCGACAAAATTTTAAGGTTTTAGTTAATTTTAAACGAAAATAAATATTATTATTGTTTATTTAAAAATTTTTTGATTTTTTGTAAAGTTTTTAAACAAGGTTGTAAATCTAATTTAAAAAATCAACAACTTTATTGTAAAATTCTGTTGGATTTTCTGCGTGTAACCAATGTCCGGCATTTCCAACTTTTTGCAATTGATAATTAGGAAAAACTTTACTTATAAACACTTTGTCTTCGGGTAAAATATAATCCGATTTTTCACCAGCTAAAAATAATACTTCTTTTGTATATGGTTTAGTATATTTTAATTCTTCACCAATATTTTCTATTTGTGCGCTTAATACTGGTAGATTAAACTTCCAACAAAAATTATTTTGGTCGTCTCTCCCGATTCCCTTCATTAAAAACTGAACAATTCCTGGATTTTGAACCAAAGCATACATTTTTTCTTCAATTTCGCCACGCGATTTCACCAATTTAAAATCTATCGAATGTAAAGTTTTTAAAATCAATTGATGATGAGGTGCATAATATCTTGGGCCAATATCACCTACAATTAATTTTAAAACTCTTTCGGGATGGTTAACTGCATATTGCATTACCGTTTTTCCACCCATGGAGTGTCCTAACAAATGGCATTGGGAAATATTTAATTCATCCAGCAGATAATCCAAATCGGCGGCCATTGCTTCATAATTATGTACGGCAAAATGAGGTGATTTTCCATGATTTCTTTGATCTACTAAAACCACTCTAAAATCGTTTGAGAATTGTTTTCCTAAAGTTTGCCAATTGTCCAAAGAACCAAACAAACCATGCACTATTACTAAATAATCTCCACTTTCTCCTAAAATTTTATGATGTAATGTTTGCATAGTTTAAATTTAATTATTTTAAAGCAGTTTTATACAACTCAATGGTTTTTTTTAAACCAAAATACAAAGCATCTGATATTAAAGCATGCCCAATACTCACTTCATCCAAACCTTCAATATTTTTTGCAAAGTATGCTAAATTATCTAAGTTTAAATCGTGCCCTGCATTTAAGCCTAAATTTAGTTCTTTGGCTAATTTTCCAGCAGTTATATACTTTTCAATAGCTTTTTCGGGATTGTTTAAATAATTTACAGCATAATATTCGGTGTATAATTCTATTCTGTCGCAACCAACTGTTGCAGCTTTTTCAATTTGTTTTAAATCGGTTTCCATAAAAATAGAAACTCTAATACCTTTATTTTTAAAGATAGTACAAACATCCTTCAAAAAATCATAATTTTTAATCACATCCCAACCGGCATTAGAGGTAATAGCATCTGGAGGGTCGGGAACTAAAGTTACCTGATGTGGCGTATTGTTTAGTACCAATTCCACAAAATCATCAGAAGGATATCCTTCGATATTAAATTCGGTAGTTATATTTTTATGTAAATCTGCAACATCTTTGTAGGTAATATGCCTTTGATCTGGGCGAGGGTGAACTGTAATTCCCTCAGCACCAAACTTTTCGCAGTTTAATGCAGCTTGTAAAACATTGGGGATATTACCGCCACGAGCATTTCTAATGGTGGCTATTTTATTGATATTTACACTTAATTTTGCCATTTTTATAAAATTAACATACAATAGTTGGTAAGCTTAATGGGAACAAAGCTAAAAAAAAGCTACCTTTGAGCCTCAAACTTATCAAAAAAAACTACTTTGATAGCAAAAGAATTAAT
>JBEEPA010000071.1:0-2531 GCA_041191385.1 Bacteroidota bacterium
AAAGTTATTTAACTTTTACTTTTTTTACATATTTTTTAATGTATTTTTTTGCTTGTTTGTTTTTTAGTTTTTTGGATTTTAACCAATCTAATTTTGCCCCAACTTCGTCTTGTAATTCAAATTTTGACATTCCTCTACTTAAGTACATTTGAGCAAAATTTGGATTAATTCGGTTTACTCTTTTTATTTGAGAAGATATCTGATTAAAATTTAAATCTTCTTCTGGTTGAATGTTAATTGGTATAAAGTTTTCGATAAAAATGTAACTGTAATGAATACATTTATTGAAATCGTTTAGCGAGTTTTTGTAATTTTTTAAATTAAAGTTGGATAAAGCTCTAAAATAATAAGCGTCGTAATTTTTATCATCGATTGCTAATAATTGTGTAAATAAATCGATTGATTTTGTGAAGTTTGAATCTAAAAAACTTTGAAAAGCTTTATCATTTATTTCATTAAACATTTTCATTTTTGCGGCATGTTCCTTTTTTTTGTCATTCATTTCTCCTTTATGAATTGCATATGATTCGATAGGAACATAGTTTCTTGTGTAGTTGATATTTTTAGTATAATCTTCGCCTCTTATAAATTGCGCATTAGCATTTATAGAAGCTGTAAAAAGAAATAAAATAATTGTTATACTTCGAGTTTTGAAAATATGCATACAGTTAATTAGTTAAGAGTTTATTGTTTTTATAATTGTGCTAAAGTATCTTTAACAACATCAGCCACTAATTTATTATCGGCTTTACCTGCCAAAGATTTGCTAACAATGCCCATTACTTTTCCCATATCTTTTGCACTTGTAGCCCCTGTTGTTTGTATAGCTTGTAAAACTACTTCTTTAATTTCCATTGCAGATAATTGTTGAGGCAAGTATTTTTCGATGATTGCTGCTTGTTCCATTTCTTCATTCACCAAATCTTCTCTACCTTGTTCTTGATATAAAGCTGCAGAATCCTTACGTTGTTTCAATAATTTTTGGATTATCTGTACAACTTTGGTGTCGTCCACTTGCGCATCACCTCCTTTGGTTTCTTCTAATAAAATTGCAGATTTTATAGATCTAATTGCAGCTAAAGCAATTTTATCCTTAGATTTCATTGCTTCTTTAATATCGTTGTTAATTTTATCTGTTAAACTCATTTTATTTAATATTAATGAATTACAAATGTAAACAAATTAGATAAAAACAAAATATTTCAAGCGATTTTTGAAAATCGTTTAACTTAATTTTTTGATAGATAGGATTTAAACTATTTTATTTATCCTCACACAAATCGAAATAATTGGGTTCGATGTAATCAGGTACTATAAATGAAGATGGAAAAACGTTTTGAATAGATGCTTTAATTTTTTGAGCCTCGAAATGGTTTCTGCAATCGCCTACTCTAATTTTATGGCTAGGTGGGTCCCATACTTGATGAACTGTAATGTAAGGATAAACTGATGAAAATTTAGTCATTTGTTCCTGCGCTTTATCTGTACAACCAACACCAGAACAAGTGAAAATTTGAACTCTATAGCCATTGATTAATTTTGGGCATTTATCCAAATTAATTCGTTTGTACAAATCGGTTACTTTATTTAAATTTAAATCATTTTCGATTATAATTGCATTGTTTTGCGCTATACTATTTAGCGCAAAAATACTTAATAAAAAAAGAAAATAATATTTAACTATCATTGTACTTATTTTAAACCTTAGTTATGCATTAAAAACAATGCCAAATTATGCTACTTTTAAATTTTTAATGTTGGAATTGTTGATTTTTTCTTCGGCATAAGCTCGAGTAATTTTTAATTTCTCCCCACTTTTAGCTTGGCTAGGCATATCAAACATTGCATCTAACATGATAGCTTCACAAATAGAGCGTAAACCTCTTGCGCCCAATTTAAATTCATCCGCTTTATCCACTATCAAATCCAATGCATCCTTATCAAAACTTAACTCTACACCATCTAAACCAAATAATTTTACATATTGTTTTATGATTGCATTTTTAGGTTCGGTTAAAATTCTGGCTAATGCTTTTTTATCTAGAGGAAGTAAAAACGATAAAACAGGTAGCCTACCAATTAGTTCAGGAATTAATCCAAAGTTTTTAATATCCTCAGGAGAAATACTTTGTAAAATTAAATTAGGATCAAAATCTGATGAATCTTTACTTGCTTTAAAACCTAAAGATTGCGTTTTTACACGTTTTTCGATAATACGTTTGATACCATCAAATGCGCCACCACAAATAAATAAAATATTTTTTGTATCTATTTGCACCAATTTTTGCTCTGGATGTTTTCTGCCACCTTGTGGAGGAACACCTACTACATTGCCTTCCAGTAATTTTAATAAAGCTTGTTGAACACCTTCTCCACTAACATCACGTGTTATACTTGCATTATCTCCTTTACGTGCAATTTTATCAATTTCATCAATAAAAACAATTCCACGTTGTGCTGCATCAACATCATAATCAGCTGCTTGTAATAATCTGGATAAAATACTTTCAACATCTTCTCCCACATATCCA
>JBEEPA010000072.1:0-4355 GCA_041191385.1 Bacteroidota bacterium
TTTTAAAGGGTGTAATCGTTTTTTTTTTCGGTGGTTCCCCCCCCCCCCCCCCGCAAATTGGAGAAGTATGCTTATTGAAGCTAAAATTTGAGTTTAAAAACTGCATAGTGTTTTGTATTAAAACATTGATTTGCAAATTTATAAATTTATTTAAATGGAGTAAGAAAAAAAATGAAAAAATTTGGAGAAAGTTAATGTAGCAAGATAAAAATAATATAATTCCCCGTTATTTTACAAGAATGCCTTTTTTAGCAACAAAAACTATTTTTTTCACCACTCCGGCATTAAAATACCTCAATGTCAAAGGGATAAAAATAAACTAAAGTTTATGTACCTCAATGCCAATGGGCATTGCTCCTCTTAATATCAAATTCTTAATATCTAACCTCGCCTCAAGTCGAGGAGTTATACCAATTAAATTTGGAAGTAAGCTTTAATTATATTCATTATGATATCAAGTTCGTTCACCCTTGGACCGATAGGTTCCCTTTTGAACACTTGTTATTGTGGTTTAAAAAAAATTACACAATTGTTATCAATACTCAAACTCAAAACTGTTTTTACCACAGGAATTCTATCGAATGTAAGCTTCTCCAAAAAATGAACAGTTTAAAAGTAGATGAAAAATGTTTAACTTAAACAAAAAAATGTAATCAAATTATTAATCCACAAGTTAAGTTTTACATCTATCCTTATGATTGAATATGTACATTTTGCATTTCTACTAATTTTTTGTAGGCTGCGTTGTTTTGTAACAATTGTTGGTGGGTGCCTTGCTCTATAATTTTACCTTTATCCAAAACAATTATTTCATCCACATTTTTAATTGTACTTAAACGATGAGCAATGATTATGGAAGTACGGTTTTGCATAACGTTATTTAAAGCATCTTGCACTACTAATTCCGATTGAGCATCCAAAGCACTTGTAGCTTCATCTAAAATTAAAATTGGAGGGTTTTTTAACACAGCTCGCGCAATACACAAACGCTGTTTTTGTCCGCCACTTAACTTTCCGCCACCTTCACCAATTGGTGTATGTAAACCATTGGGCAATTCCATCACAAAATCATAAGCATTAGCCGTTTTTAAAGCCTCTAGCACATCATTTTCTGCAATATTTTCCTCACCAAAAGTTAAATTATTCCAAACAGTATCATTAAATAAAATAGATTCCTGCGTAACAATCCCTGTTAAAGAGCGCAATTGTTTTAAAGTTATATCCTTAATGTTGATACCATCAATTAAAATTTCGCCCATATTTACATCAATAAACCTCGGAATTAAATCTGCCAAAGTAGATTTTCCACTACCAGAGTGCCCAACCAAAGCATAACTTTTTCCTTTTTCAAAGTTCAAATTTAAATCCTGTATAACCCACGTATCCTGATATTTAAAGGAAATATTTTTAAGTTGAATAGATTGATTAAACCCTTTAAATTCGACAGGATTTTGAGGATTTTCGATAGTAATTGGCGCTTCTAAAATTTCCTCGATTCTATCCAAAGAAGCCGATGATTTATGTAAGGAATTTATAGCGTTTGAATATGCTTTTATGGGCGTAATTAACCCATATAAATACAATAAAAACGTGGTAAAAGTAGAGCCCTGCATATTACCTTCAAAAACCCTGCTTCCTCCAAAATATAGTACAATACAAAAAATACCAATACCAACTGTTTCACTTAAAGGAGATGCCAAAGCCCATTTACGATGCACACGAGTTTCTAAAACAAAAAATCTATCATTTGCTTCATCAAACTTTTTAGAAACAATTTTTTCAACGGTATAAGCTTTTATAATTTTTAATCCTGTTAAGCTTTCTTCAAAAATAGACATCACCTCTCCTATTTTACTTTGAGATTTTGCAGATGTTTTTTTTAAACTTCTACCAATTTTAGCCATAATTAATGTTGAAAACGGCGATAAAACGATTATAATTAAAGTTAATTTTACATCGATATAAAACAAACCAACCAAAAAAACAACAATAGTAATAGGCTCTTTTACAAGAGATTGCAAAGAAACCAAACCATATTCTACTTCTTTTACATCAGATGTCATCCTGCTTAAAATATCACCCTTACGCTCATCGCTAAAATAACTATTAGGTAAACGTAAAATAACACTATAAGCTTTTTTTCGCAATTGAGTAATCATTTCTGTTCGGATAGGTGCCAAAACGTGTTTACCTAAATAAATAAACAAATTTTTAAGTAAAAAACTAGATGCTGTTAAAATACAAATCAATATCAAAGTATATTTTTTTCCCGCCAAAGCACCATCGGGATGGTAAGAAATATTTTGTGCAAAGTATTGGTTTAATTGGTACTCTAGGTACTCCCTCGACCACTCTGCATGCGGATTAGGATTTAAATACTTTACTAAAGTATCCGTATCCATAAACAATAAATCCATTATAGGTTTTAACATTGTTAAGGAAACCAAAGTAAACAAAACCGCTAAAAGATTAAACACCACATTCCAAAATGCATTGGCCTTGTGGTGTTTAACAAATTTCAATAACTTCCAATAACTTTTCATCCTAATAGGCTATGCCAACAAACTTATTTTTTGTTTTTTAAACGTTCCTCCAACTCCTTTAATTTTCGCTCTCTCTCTGCCTCACGAACTTGTCGTTCCTGCTCCTCTTTAGCCTTCATTTCCTCCAATAATTTTTCTAAATTTTCCGCCTCAGATTGCATTCTTTTCATTTCTTCCTCATATTGTTTTTGCAACATTTCTTTGCGTAAACGTTTTTCTTCTTCGGCTTTGCGTAAAGCTTCTTCCTTTAGTTTTTGCTCCTCTAAAATGCGTAATCTCTCTGCCTCTTCAGCTTTAATTTTAGCCAATTTCTGCTCTTCAAATTGTTTGCGCATTGCCTCTTGCTCCAATCTCAATTTTTCTTTAAAAGCCTCCACTTCACGTCGTTTACGCTCTTCTTCTTCTAACTTAAACATTTTTTCCTGGAATTCTTTTTCCTCCTTAATTTGTCGCTCTTTCGCCTCCAATTTAAATTTCTCCAAAGCTTCACGTGCACGTTTTTCTTTATCTAAAATTTCTTTTAATTTATCATCTTCTTTTAAACGTAATTCCTCTTCATCCAAAAGCTGTTTTTCGGCTTCAATTTGTTTGGATAATTTTTCCAATTCAGCTTCCTTTTTTTTACGTAATTCTTCTTCATAAGCAGTTTTAGCTTCCTTTTTGGTTTGCTCTGCCAATTCACTTGTTAACTCACCTTTTTGATTGTAATATTCCTCCAATTTGGTTTTTCGCAATTGAGATTGTTCCTCCATTGCTTTAATTTGATCTTCAATTTTCTTTTGTTCTTTTTCAAAATTTTCTAGCAATTCTTTACGTTTCTTTTCTTCGCGTTCCATTGCTAATTGATGATCACGTTCAATTTGTTTTAATTTTTCCTCGGTTAAACGTTTTAGCTCTGCCTGTTGTAATTTATATTTCTCTTCCTCAATTCGTCGCTTTTCCGCCTCAATTTCATTCTTTTTTTGTTCTTCCTCAATTTTTGCCTGCGCCTCTTGTTTAATTTTTTGTTCTTTTAACTCGGCTTCTTGTTTTTGTTTTTCTTCTAACTCTTTACGTTTTTTATAGGCTTGAGCTTCTTTTTCTTCAGCTTTTAGTTGTTTAATTCTAACTTGTTCCGCTTTTTTCTTTTCTCGTAAAGTTTTTTGATATAAAGCCTCTTCACGTTTTATTTCGCGTTGCTTTTCTTGTCTTTCTTTATCTAATTTTCTTTTTAACTCTCTAGCATCTGCAGGATCGTTTTGTGCATTAATAGGCGCTACATAACCTATCAACAAAAACATAAATAAAAAACGGATGAAGTATTTTTTGGTAAACATATATTTAATTTTCACTCGTAGATTTAAACAAAAATAATTCCAAAATTACAATAAGTAACACGTTGTAACGGACATATTTTTTAAAAGTACAAAAATACTTTGTTTTTAAAATATTTATTGTGTTATTTTTACAACAAATTACAAAATAACACAATTTTGAAAGAGCAAAACGTAATTAAAAGCATTTATTTTAGTATCATTGGTAATGCATTGTTGGCATTTTTAAAATTTTTTATTGGGGTTTTTGGTAATTCTCAGGCTTTAATTGCGGATGCTATTGAGAGTACATCAGATGTTTTTTCATCGATTTTAATTTTGTTAGGCTTAAAATATTCTGCTCGTCCTGCAGACGAAAATCATCCTTATGGACACGGCCGGATAGAACCTTTGTTTACGTTTATAATTGTAGGTTTTTTAATCACCTCAGCCATCATAATTGGTTTTCAAAGTATATTAAATATTCAAAATCCTAACGAGGAAATACCCAAAACTTTTA
>JBEEPA010000073.1:0-10250 GCA_041191385.1 Bacteroidota bacterium
ACAAAATCAATCAAAATAATATCTCATAAAACAGGATAAATTGATGAATATTTAGTAAATTCAAAAACTTTTTACTTACTCAATTGTTAAGCACTACTATAAACAAACATTTATCACCACAGGAAAATTAAAATGAACAAAATACTTTTAGCTTTAGTATTTTTATCACTTTTTGCACAAGCACAAAGTTCATTTTTGTTTATCCCAAATAAAGGTCAGTGGCACGAAGATGTTTACTATAAAACCAGTATTCCAGGGGGAGATTATTTTATTGATAAAAAAGGAATAACTTATAGCTTTTATGATCACGAAGCCTTTAGCAATTTACATCAAGGTTTAGAGGTGGATAGCATTCATTTTCATTGTGTAAAAATAGAATTTGAAGGCATACAAACACCCAAAACAAAAGAAATATTAAAACTAAACGACGAAAAGTACAACTACTTTTTAGGGAATAATCCAAAAAATTGGGCAAGCAATTTACAAGGAGGTAAAGAAGTTATTTTAACAGAGGTATATCCAAAAATTGATTTAAGATATACTTGCGAAAATCAGCGCTTAAAATATGAATTTATTGTACACCCTGGTGGAAATCCCAATCAAATCAAATACAAAATTTTAGGTGCTGATAGTTTAAATATTTCTAGATATGGCATAACAATCCACACCAGTTTAGGAGAAATTAAAGATGCTCCGCCATTAGTTTTTCAAAGTAGAGGGACAATACCTAGCTATTATAATCTAAACAATAATGTGGTTTCATTTGAAATAGGAAAATATAATCCAAATGAAATATTGGTAATAGATCCCGAGATAGTTTTTTCTACCTACTCTGGTTCATCTGCTTTAAATTTCGGATACACAGCAACCTATGATAATTTAGGGTTTTTATATGCTGGAGGAAGTGTTTTTGAACCTGGATATCCAACAACACCTGGTGCATATGATATTTCATTTAACAGCTATGCATCATTTGATTTCTTTTTTTCTGGATGGAGACGAATTATTTATGGCGTAGCAGATATGGCTATAAGTAAATACGATACTTCAGGGACAAAATTAATTTACTCTACATACATTGGTGGTAACATGTCGGAATTACCTCACAGTTTAGTTGTAAATGAACAAGGCGAATTATATATTTTAGGTACCACAGGCTCCAATAATTTCCCTGTAAGTGCAAATGCGTATAATAAAAACTACAACGGAGGAACACCTGTATATTTACCAAACGGAATTTTTATTTATTATACTACTGGTACAGATATGGTTGTAACGAAACTATCTGCAGATGGCACTCAAATTTTAGCTTCAAGTTATTTAGGCGGAAGTGGGAATGATGGTTTAAATATGAATGGTAATTTAACTTACAATTATGCTGATCAATTGAGGGGCGAGATTATTTTAAGTAATGAAGGAGAACCTATAATTGCATCTTCCACTTTTTCTAATAACTACCCCACAAAAAATGCCATTCAAAACCAATATTCGGGCAATCAGGATGGTGTAATCACCAAATTAAAAAGTGATTTAAGCGATATTGTTTGGAGTACTTATTACGGTGGAACAGGAGCAGATGCTATTTACAGTTTAGAAATTGATAATAAAAACAATTTATTTATTGCTGGAGGAACAACTTCAACAGATATAATAGTTACGGATGATGTTTATCGAGAAAATAATTCGGGTGGTAGAGCCGATGGAATGCTAGCAAAAATTAAAGCGGATGGAAGTGAATTATTATATTCGGGATATTTTGGTACAGATGCTTACGATCAAATTTATTTTATACGAACAGATGCTCAAGATAATGTATATGTTTTTGGACAATCTGAAAAATATGGAAACTCTTTAATCTTTAATGCAGCTTACAACAAACCCAACAGCGGACAATTTATTACTAAATTTCAACCCGACATAAAAACCCGAATTTGGTCCACCACTTTTGGAACAGGAGAAAGTAAAGTAAACATCAGTCCAACCGCATTTTCTGTAGATGTTTGCAACAAAATCTATCTCTCCGGTTGGGGAAGTCCGCAGTTAATAGGGGGCGCACGAGGAACTGCAGGATTAGAAGTAACCCGTAATGCATTTCAAGCTTCTACAGATAATAGCGATTTTTATTTTATGGTACTGGAGGACGATGCATCTGCATTATATTATGCAACATTTTTTGGTGGAAATATTTCCCAAGAACATGTGGATGGCGGCACTAGTAGATTTGATAAAAAAGGAAATATTTACCAAAGTATGTGTGCTGGTTGTGGCGGACATAGTGATATGCCCATTCATCCACAAAATGCACACGGACCATTAAACTTAGCCAATTGTAACAACGGTGTATTAAAATTCGATTTCCAAACACCTTTTATATCCGCAGATTTTATTTTGCCGGAAAATGGTTGTATAAATTGGAACTACGAATATGTAAACAAAAGTAAGGTGTTTAACACTACTAAATACCTTTGGGATTTTGGAAATGGAGAAACTAGTACGCTAAAAAATCCATCATATACTTACACTAAACCTGGAGAATACACAGTAACCTTAAAAATTGAAGATGAAAATGCTTGTAATTTAAGGGATAGTATAATTAAAAAGTTAGTGATACGAACCAGTAGATTAGAAAATGAATTTACAGACACCATTTGCGCCAATCAAAACAATATTTTAGCTCAACAATTATCACCAATTAATGGTGCAAAATACAACTGGTACGCACCTAATTTAGTGCAAAATGATACAATTTTAAATACCATCATAAGCCCTAACAACTCTTTACAATTAAAGCTTACACAAAATTATAGAGCTTGTATAGATACCTTTATTTTCAACTTATATGTTCCTAAATCTATTCAGAAAACAGACACGATTTTTGGCTGCGAAAACGAAGTGTATAAATATTATCCAAGTTGGTATAGTCCAACGTTCGATTCTTTAAAAATTAGTAAAAATAAAAATTTCACTGCATTACTAAATAATTACCCTGCAAACGATACTGCATTTATCACGCTACGCGATACTTTTTGGATATATATATCCTACCAAAAAGAAAAGTGTAATTTTATAGATAGTGCATTTTTTATCACCCGAATGTACAATTATATTTTTGATAATGATACAATTTTATGTTCCACCGAACCTATCAACAGATATATTTCAAAACCCCCAATCTCCGAAATTGTAAGTACCACATGGGGACCAACCGAACATGTTAGCAACGCAACAAAAACAAGTGCTACCTTAACTCCTTATGATTTGTTTAGTAAGTTTACTATAGAAATTGAAGACATATATGGATGTGTTTTTAAAGACGAAATTAACTTTTTGGATTTAAGTATTGAACAAAACCTCCAAGATAAATTGCTGTGCTTTGGCGATACACTCTTTGTAGGATTTGATATACAATCCAAACCAAATTACAATTTTAAATGGAGACCAGACAATTTGGTTGAAAATCCCGATTCTATTTATACCCGAACATTTGTTTCAGATAGTGTGAATTTACAATTAATAGTAAGCAATGGATTTTGCGTGGACACTTTTGATCAAAAAATAAACGTTGTAAAAAACTACATCGAAATTAGTCCGAAAAACCAAACGTTTTGTAACAGCAATTTCCAAAAATTCACCAATCTTAATCCTATTGATAACGGAAATTACAATTGGTTTGTACAAAACAACAATGTATCGAGCGGTAACAATTTAGATGAACTCACCACAAATTTAAACGCAGGGAAATACAATATCAAACTACAAGTAGAAGATGTTTATGGATGTGTTTATAAAGATACCAGTAGTTTTGTAAACAGTTATATTTCGGTGCAATTACCTAATGATATTATAAGTTGTAACCCATTGGATACATTTGCTATTCAATCATCTATCCAATCCTATTCGGAAGAAAAATATTATTGGGAACCCTATTTTTTATTGATTAATGATACTACCGAAAGTTTTGCAATTGTAAAACCTACAACTGGTGTAAACGAATTAAAATTATGGGTTCGTAATCAAGAAAATTGTACGGATAGTGCAAGCATTAAAATTACTCAACCACAATTAATTAATGAAAATTTAGAGCTATCTATCAATCCAAATAAAATATCTAAAGGCGAAAAAACTACCGTTACTGTAAATTTAAACACCTACGATATAGTTTGGAGTCCCATTCAGCCAATAAGTGTAAACTTTAACTCGTATACTTTTGCACCAACACAAAGTACATATATTACAGCAATTTTAAAAGATGAAATTACAGGCGAATGTTTTAAAAGCGATAGTGTATTCGTGGAAATGGTAGATGTAAAATGTGCTCCGCCATATATATTTGTTCCCAATGCATTTACGCCAAATGGAGATGGACAAAACGATATTTTATATGTTAGAGGAAGAGAATTAAACAATATTTACTTTGCCGTATTTAATAGATGGGGAGAAAAAGTTTTTGAAAGTAACCGATTAGATTACGGTTGGGATGGAACATATAAAGGCGAATTGGTTAAGCCAGATGTGTTTGATTATTACTTAGAATACGATTGTGATGGCGAAAACAAAAACTTTTTAAAAGGAAATGTAACCGTAATTCGTTAAATAAAAAATTGGAAATCAAAAGATTAATCCAAAACCAACTCCATTCACACAACATCCAAATACCATAAAGCGTAAATATTTTCTAAATATTTTACATATTGTGTTGCAATTTTACGCAAAAGCAGTATCTTTGCAGCGGAGAAGTGGCAGAGTGGTCGAATGCACCGGTCTTGAAAACCGGCGTGGGGCAACCCACCGGGGGTTCGAATCCCTCCTTCTCCGCTTGAAAAAGCAATACCCTGTTTTCACTCAAACAGGGTTTTTTTATGCCTTATATTTTGGAACTAAAACACTAAAAATAAATATTATTAAATGTATCACTACAATAAATCTAATACAATAAATACACCGCCAAATTTACCTTCTTTAGCGATACATCTATGTCCTTTTATATAACAAATTTGACTTTTGTATTCTTGGTTAGAATCAACGTAACAACCTTCTATTCCTCCACTAAAATCTATATTTCCAAAGGACACTAGTTTTCCATTTTCGTCGCTAGCTTTTCGTTCACAGTCATGGCAAACATACAAAGGGAATCTTCGGTTAATTTCAACTTCGGAAGCACAAATTGGACAGTTTTGAATTTTTGCCATTGGATCACTGTGCTTTTCCCTCAATAAATCGTAAAACAAACGCCGTTGTTCTGGCCTGTATTCGGTTAAAACATATTGGTAAAAATCGTCTAAAAAAACCAAATTTTCCACTCTGAGTTTGGTCATTAATTCCTCATCAAATTCTTCGTCAACATTGCAGGCTATTCTGCCTAAGGAATCCAAAATTTCAAAAGAATCTCCTTGTAAAATTTTAAAATCGTGCAAAACAAGTCTAGCGTCAGCTTTGTTTTTTAACAGTTTCACATCATATATAAACTGAATAAAAACATGATTGGTAAGCCTAAACTCTGGTAAAACTTCGTCCCGATCTGAATTGAATTTTTGTGCAGTTTGTAAAATTTCTAAATGAGGTCTTGGTGTAGATTTTAAATAGTTCTCAGCTTCACCTTTCATCCATTCAATCCAATCATCAATTTCATCAAATTTCACACTATCCAAAAAATCTTCGTGGTCATCCGAAATTGGTAAGCCAAAATAAGCTAAAACACTTTCACGCAAAAACATTAATTCTTCAAATAACTCGGTATTTTCACCTTTCAATATACCGTTATTCATATCTAACTTTGCTTTTTTAACAATGTACTCCTGCATTAATTGAGAGATTTTTTTCTCTATTGTAATTTCCATAACCTTTAGTAATTATAATTTAGTTTCTATTTTATTTTCTTTTGTAGTTTTAATAATTCCATTGTATCCAAAACGTGCAAATCAAGCACTTCGTTGTAATTGTTACGATAACCTCCAAATAGCGCATAACTAACAGGAAATGGGCGCTGTAAATATTGTTCAATTTCTGCGATACAATCCACAAAAAGCTTTGTGCACATCAACCAATCCTCAGCACTTACACTTCCTCCTAAATTATCGCCAAAACAGGAATCCGCACCATGACACCAAACCACATAATCAACTTCCTTTTTCAATGCTGCCGATTTAAACAATTCAAGGTATTTTTCCAATTCAACAAGGTAATGCTTCCCTTTTCCGTCCGGATTTATGTTTCCCCACGATGGTATTGCAAAAGCTAAATCAGGAGTATTTCCAGCTTTTTTATGATCGGAAATAGAATTGCCATAATGACCATCTAAATCAAAATAAACACCTACTTTTCCAAGTTCATTGTAAATTTTTAAACTCGCCAAAACTTGCCCACTAAAGGTGCAAAAACCACCTCCCTTATTTGGACTAGCATGGTGAAAACCTGAAGTGGGTGAGCAACATAAATCTGCTGGATACAAAAGGCTATGTTTAATGGATTCATACAAGCTGGCATTGGTATATTTCACTGTTTCAGCAAAATCTAACGACCATTTAATATTATTGCTAGATGCAAGCGGTTCTTTACCCGAAAAAAAACTTTCCACATAAGTTTTACTATGAGCTAAATAAAAATCTTCAATGTTAAATGGATTAAAACTTAATATCTCAAAATCACTTTCAAATTTTTTGTTTAACATCAATTGCTCAACAAATAATTTTGGTTTTTTAGGCGAATTGGAATAACTATTATCCAATCCTTGATATGCCATTTCAGGACGATAAAATATTTTTATTTTTTGATTTCTGGTTTTCATATGTAGATAATTTTTAATTAACTGATTTTCAATAAATTATATTCATTAATGTTTGTGTTTTGCAAATCATGGGTATTTCATATGTGTATAATTTGTTTTTTAATTGTCATATGGTATTCGCCTTATACTCGTTGGTGTTTGTGCCAAACAGTCATGGCTCATTTCATACTTGTTAATTTTTAGTATAATTTTTAATTAAAAATTCAGCTAATTCTTTGTGTTTTTGGTTATGCAAACCCGACCAATACAGGGCTTCTTTCTCTTCAATCCCATTAAATTTCATGGTAATATATTTCTCATATGCCAATAAACTTTGATTAAAAAGTGGCTCTAATCGTTCCCAAAATCGTCCATTACCTACTTTTGAATTGTTTAAGAAATACTCCTTTTTAGGATCGCCAAAATCTTTGTTTTTAAAGTAGTTATTCCTCTCCTCAGTTTCAATTTTAATTACCCAGTCTAGTTCCCAAAAAGCGTGTTGGTTGTGTTCTATTTTTCCTCTTTTATCCGTCCAAGCAATTAATAAATGGGCATATTTTAACTGTAGAACCGAAAAAATTTTATGCTGTTGTAATATTTCTGGTCGATCTTTCCTACTTAAATTTAATAGGGAATAGGGATATAATCCCTCAAACAAAAAAGTTAAATATTGCTCCAGTTGTTTTGTTAATCCTTTATGTTTATCTCCTAAATGATTAGGCAAAATACATTTTGGTTTTGAAGTAGGTTTTATGAATTGTATTTGTTTTTTCTTTGTGTCGTAAATACTTTTTCTATTTAAAAACACTTCCCATTCATTACGCCAAAACTTATCATCATCTAACAGCAAAGTCGATTTTAAAACCTTATTTATTTCTTCTGCCAATAACTCAATTAAATCTACATGAACAAAAACAGGAAGTACATAAGTTGTATGTAAAATGAAGGCGTCCGATGTTCTTACAGCTTCAATAAAGCTGTTAAATTTTTTTCCAAAAACATAATATTTATTATCAGTTCCACGATTAATAATTGTTGTTTTTGTAATAGATTTTATTTCAAAAACTTTTTCAAATGTGATAATTTTAGATTGTTGAGCATTTCCAAAAAACTCCCAATCCAAATCACTCCATGATTCTTCAGGTGCTATTCCACAGTCTCCCATAACATTGTTTTATTTGGTTATGGAATAAAGTTAAAATATCACTTCGCCAAAATATGACGCAATATTTTAAATTTGCTTTACATCTTTTGAAATTATTTTATTGTATTCTTAAATCCTTAATTTATTATCTCTGTTACGTCTTGTTATGGCGTAAGTCTTCCTTATCTTTATAAAATGATAAAATACAATTACATAACAAAATCTAGTGGAGGAGGGGATTTATACGGACAACTACAAAAATCAAATATTCAATTTTATTATGTTATCGATGGTGTTTCAGGAAAAAATAATCCACAAGAGGCGGCTTCTACGTTAAACAAATACTTACATCAATTATTTGATACTTGTAAAATTACCGATGCAATAAGTTTTTTCGAATACCTAAGTTTTTGTCATTTACTTTGCAAAAACGAGGGGTTTACCCTAAAATCTGCTGCAGCAGGAATACTTTTTATTGATTCAGTCGTTTATAATTTTAATGTTGGAGATGTAAGGGTTTATGGTATAAATAATAATCAAATACATCAACTTACAAAGGATGATTCAGTATTTCAAGAAATGTTAGATGCTGGCGAAGTAAACGAAGAAAGCTATTTATATCACGAACAAAAAAGTTTTATCACACAATGTATTGGCGGAAAGCAAATTCCTGATTTTCATATCGAAATTATACCTCCTGACTTCCGCGTTTAAAAATGTTAATTTTTTCAAGTAATTAATTACCAGCATATTGTAATATTTTTTTTGAAATTCAGGGTGTCCCAGCTTCATTTTTAGTACTTTTAAACTATGTTTTTGCGAAAAAAAGTCAATAAAAGTGGAGTTATAAGTGTTCAAATCATCGATAAAAGTTCGGGGAAATACAAAGTTTATAAAACAATTGGTTCAAGTAGTGATTTAAACGAAGTTGATTCATTGTTTTTGGAAGGACGTAGAATAATTTTAGAGGCTCAAAAGGCTCAAGAGTTTGATTTTACAGATTATCGAAAAATTTATTCGGATGTTTTATCATCAATTGTTTCTCAAAAAACCATTGGGATTCAATACGTACTTGGAAAAATTTTTAATGATATTGGATTTAATCAAATCAAAGATAATTTGTTTAAAGATTTGGTTTTATATCGTTTAGTTTATCCAAAAAGTAAATTAAAAACAACCGAATACCTTTATCGCTATGAACAAAAATTATATAGCGAGGATGAATTTATCGATTTATGGATAAATTAAACAATAGGTATAAGGATAAAGTCCAAGAAATCAGTATTAAGCATACTCAAAAAATACTCGATAATACTATACAAGCAGTATTTTATGATGTAACTACAATTTATTTTGAAATTGAAAGAGAGGATCAGTTAAGAATACCAGGATTTTCAAAGGATGGTAAACACAGTAACCCTCAAATTTTACTAGGTTTATTAGTTAGTAAAAACGCCTATCCATTAGCCTATGATATTTTTGAAGGCAATAAGTTTGAGGGTGATACTTTTATTCCCATACTTGATAAATTTAGAGAGAAATTTAAACTGGAAAAGCTTACAGTTATTGCAGATGCTGGATTATTATCGCAAAAAAATATTCAAGATTTAATTAATAAAAAGTATGAGTTTATAATTGGAGCAAGAATAAAAAACGAAAAAGAGTCTATCAAACAAGAAATATTAAATTTTAACTTCAAAAAAGAGAACAATGTACTATTAAGTAAAGATAATTTAAATCTTATTGTTACATATTCAGAGAAAAGAGCTAAAAAAGATAGCTATAACAGAGAAAAAGGTTTAAAAAAACTAGAAAAGCTACTAAAATCTAAAAAATTAACTAAATCATCTATAAATAATCGCGGTTATAATAAGTTTTTGGAAATGGATGGGGAAATATCATTAAAAATTGATGATGATAAAATAAAAATTGACGAAAAATGGGATGGATTAAAGGGGTATATTACAAATTCATCCATGAATAAAGAAGAAATTCTTGAAAATTATAAAAACTTGTGGCAAATCGAAAAAGCATTTAGAGTTGCTAAATCCGAATTAAAAATTCGTCCAATATTTCACTTTAAAAGAGAAAGAATAGAAGCACATATATGCTTAAACTTTGTAGCTTATAAAATTTATAAAGAACTTGAAAGAATATTGAAACTTAAAAAATCAACACTAAGCCCAGAAAAAGTAATACAAATAATTCAAAACATTACACAAATCAGTGTTTTAATGCCTGATAATGAGATAATCGATAAAACATTAATATTAACCGAAGAACAAAAAATAGTACAAGAATTATTTGATTTTTAATTTGGGTGTCCCAGCGCGGAAGTCAGGA
>JBEEPA010000074.1:0-3419 GCA_041191385.1 Bacteroidota bacterium
TTGGTTATTTATTTTTTCAATTTCTGTTAACTTATCTTTCATTTCGGCATGCACAAAAATACCTTCACCAGAAGCTAATTCTTCGTTAACCAGCATTTTTTCCTCAATGTTCTCTACAAAATTTTTATGAATATCTAATTTTGTTTGTATACGATTTTGTTGTGCTTGTAACTGTTTTTCTTCAATTTCAGCAAAAGCTTTTTGTTCATCAGAGGATAAATTTTGTGGCGCTACAAATGCAGCTTGTATTTTTTGTAAACGTGCATTTACTTGTTTTTCTTCCTCATTTAAAGCTTGTAACTTTTGTGCTACTTCAACAGATGAAACTCCTCGATTATTCATCGAATTTTGTAGTTCTGTTTTTTGATTTTGAATTGCTTGTAATCTTGCCAATTCCTTTTCTGCTTCCTCTGCATACCTTTGGAAACTTTCTACTTTTGTAGATACAGCCGAGTTAACCTCTGATTTATTTTGCAAACTATTATCTGAAGTGTTTGGTTTTGAAGAACTATTGATTTTAGCAACTTCCTGGTTTTTATTTTCCTCTTTTACAAATTCTTCGGTTTTCCCTTCTTTAAAAGCAGCTGTTTCTCTGTTCGCTTTTACCTCATCCAATTCCTGAGTAAAAGCTTTTTTCTCGCTTTCGGTATAGTTGTTCTCCATTAAATTAGCAATCAACTCTTCCTCAGCTACCAATTCACCCGATTCCAAAGATACCACTTCGCTAACAAACAAAGCTTTAATCATTTGTACTTTTTTAAGTTCGGTATTAGTTTCGGTAATTTTAACATTTAATTCTTTTTGCTGTAATTTTAATTCATCTAATAACGCTTTGTTTTTAGTTTGAATCATTTGATTTTCAATACTTATCCTCTCTTCCTCCAAAGCTTCCAACTGCATTTCTAACTTATTTACTTTAAAGTCTTGTTGAATCAACTCGGCTCTTTTTTGCTCTAAATCTTTTTCGAAAATTTTGTTTACAACCACTTCCTGAGTTTTAAATTCGGCTTTTGCCTTATCTAAATCCTTCATTACTTTTTCCAGTTCTGCAATTGCCTGATTGGAATTCCCGGAATTTTCGGCATTTTCTAAGGCTTTTAAATATTTCTCAGTTATTTTTTCTTGTTGCACACTTTTTTCAACCAAATGTTCTTTTTGTTTTGCAATTTTTATTGCCTTTACAGATTCTTTATTTGCAACAGAAATCTTATTTTGTACCGCATCAATTTCATCTTCAATTTTCTCCTTTTCTGATTCAGTTTTAACGGTAGTTAATTTTTTTTCTAGTTCGGTTTTATGATATTGCAAAGTTTCGGATTTTTTTTGCTCATTTGCTGCAATAGCATAAGCTGCATTAATTTGTGAATTAAGTTGTTCTTGCTGTTTACGAATTTCATTTAACTCATTATTTTTAGAGTCATCTTTTTTAAACTTACTGTCGTCTTTCTTAAATCCAGCAGTGATATCTCTTGGTGGCAAATTCACCTCTTCTCTTACCTGAGCCAATGCTTTAGGATTATCAAATTCAACATCTTTTCCGTATAAATTCTCCATTCTTGCCGCTCTACGATAAACTACTGCAACATCTTCTTTTTTAATTTTAGGCATTCGATTTTCGCTTATTTCAATAGTTCCTGTTACATCATCTATTAAAATATCATGGGCTACCATTTTATTTTGATTGGCATTAGGTAAAGCTAATTCACTTCGCGTTGTTTCTCCAATATGATTAATTTCTAAAGAATATTTATATAAGTGTGGTAAAGTTGCAATAAACTCACCCGACTTTGGATTTGGTCGAAATTCTCCAATTAACTCACCAGTTTGTAAATTTTTAATTACAATTGGATTAGATGGAATAATTCCGTTTTTGGTTTTTACTGTTCCTTGTACCAATATTACGGCATTATTACCTTGTTGTGGCAATATTTTAAACAAAGTTAATTCGCCTAATTTGTTGTTACGTGTTGAGGAAAAATAAGCTATATCCTCTTGTCTGTCCGACACATACAAAAAATCATCATCGGGTGAATTTATGGTAAACCCTAAATTTTCGGCTTTTCCCCAAGTATTTGTACTTTCGTTTAATTCGCTTCTAAAAATATCATACCCTCCAATACTGTTATGTCCTTTACTGGCAAAATATAAAATTTTTCCGCTTGGATGAAGATACGGATAATCTTCATCTGCAGATGTATTAATGTTCAGACCTAAATTAATAGGCTCGCTATAATTACCATTAGGAAAACGGGTAACTTTATATATGTCTTTTCCTTTATCGCCCTTTTTACCATAACTCGAAAAATAAATTTCATCATTATTTGGGTTATGAACAATTAAAGATTGATGTTGTATTTTTTTATCTTTCGCCGATCTAAATTCATCAGGAACAATAATAATTTTTCTTTCTAAACTTCCCAATCTATAGGTTCTAAAAAAATCATCTACTTTTACAGTTTTGCGCTCCAAAACTTTAATCAATTGTATGTTTTCAATTATCTCTTTAGCAAATTTACATTGGGTAATTAAATCGTTTATCTCATATTCACTCCTATATTTAGCAGGAACTTTATTGTTAAATTTTTGATAATAGTCTATCGCATCATCAAAATAAAAATTTATATGATATGCTTTGGCTAAATAAAATAAACTAAGCGAATCGCGCTCGTTGTTGGTTACAGCATATTGTAAATACTTTAATGCATTTGCTTTATCCGGACTAGAATACAATAAACTGGCACCGTATTTATAGTTGTAAGTTGTGTTTTTAGGGTAACTGGATAACAACTGACTAAATAACGATGTAGAAGTAACGAAATCTTTTTCCGAAAAGGCTTTTTCGGCTTTAATTACCAATTGATTTTCCTCTTCGGTATCACCAGAAACCAAAGCAAAAATTGCTAACAAGCCAAATAACAATATATTTATAGTGTATTTAAACTGCATTAAAAAAGCTAAATGTTTCAAACATTTATTAACAAAAACTTAAAGTTACCAAATTTAGCGCAACCAAAGTAATTAAATTGCAATTATGTTTTAAAAGAAATTATTTTTTTGGAACAATACTTGTAACCAACCTAAATGTTTTCATTATAGTTTTAAGTTTAATTTTAGTTTTAAGGAAGTTCTTAGTTAGTAGTTAAGGTTGAAACAGGGTGTAATTTTTACACCCTGTTTCTTTTTTGTACCTTTGTGCTCATTCAATTTTTAGAGCCTTTGCTCAAAACAACTTTAAAATGGAAAGTTTTTCAAATATAAATTTATCAAAACCTTTATTTCGCGCTATTGATGAAATGGGATTTACCTCTCCAACTCCTATTCAAAAAGAAGCCTATTCGGTTATTTCATCGGGTAGAGATATGGTGGGTATAGCACAAACAGGTACGGGTAAAACATTAGCGTATTTAATGCCTATCTTA
>JBEEPA010000075.1:0-2939 GCA_041191385.1 Bacteroidota bacterium
ATCTCGGATAGATTTGGTTTAATTTACGGTAAAGGATTAGGTGAAAGAGATATTTGGATGAGTACCTTACAGGCAGATGGAACATGGGGAAAACCAGAAAATTTAGGTCCAGAAATTAACTCTAAGGGAGATGAATCTACTGTATTTATTCATCCTAACGGAAATACTTTATTTTTTACATCAAACGGACATGATGAACAAAATTTTGGAGGATATGATATTTTTAAATCGGATTTGGTTAAAGGTAAATGGACAAAAGCAGTAAATATTGGTTATCCAATTAATACACATAGGGATGAAAAAGAATTTATTGTAAGTGCAGATGGAAAAGTTGCATGGTTAACAGCTCAAAGTAGAGAACAAAACAGAATAGATTATGATATTTTTCAAGTTGATTTAGAAAACTATAATGTGTTTACTGGAGAAAGTAAGCAAATTGCTTTCGTAAAAGGAAGTGTATTAGATGCTTCAACAGGTTTACCTCTAACTGTTAAAATTAAGCTAACACAAAAAGGTAAAGACGAAAGTGCGATGTATAAATCTGATGAAAATGGAAATTATCATTTAACTGTTTTAGCAAATGAAGAATATACTTTAGAAATTGATCATGAAAATTATAAAATTTTATCTCAAAGTTTAAAAGTTACACCTCCAGTTGTAGAGAAAAAGAAAGCAGTTAAAAAAACAAAAGGTACTGTAGAAGAAGCTAAAACAATAACTACTTTTACTTTAAATCAGAATATTGAAATTGAAAGAATTAATCCAATCAAAGTAGTAAGTAAAGATTTATTTAAAAAACAAACTATTCGTTTTGATAAAACTGATAAAGGTTTTGTTGTAAATACATTTTCTAAAAATATATTAGAAATGTATGCCAATCAGTTAAAAGAATCTAAAGATGTAAAACTTACTTTAATCGGTCATTTTGACAATTCAGTTACTTATCCAAATGATGAATTAGAAGCAAAAAAACTATTGGATTTAGTGATTGAAGAAATTAAAAAATATGGTGGCGACACCAAGAGAATTATAACCGAGAATAAAGGATCGAACTTTCCTTTAGGAACTAATGAAACTGAAGAGGGTAAATCAATTAATAGAAGAGTTGAAGTTAAGATTATACTATAAAATAACAATTAAAGCATAAAAAAAGGAAACCAAATTGGTTTCCTTTTTTTATTTGTTTTTATTTGAATATTGAATAATTTTATCTGCAACTAATTCGCTAGCGCCAGGCTTCCCCATTTTTTGATATAATAAATCGTAATCATTAATTTGAATAGTTCTAAATTCAGTATGTATTATTTTTTTAAATTCACGGTTTAAATTTTCTAAATTTAAATCATTCTGAATTAGTTCCTTAACACATTCTTTATCTAATATTAAGTTTACTAAACTAATGTATTTAATTTTAATTAAAAATTTAATAATGTTGAAAGTGAGAGAGCTAATTTTATAACAAACTATTTGAGGCACTTTAAATAAAGCAGTTTCTAAAGTTGCTGTTCCACTAGTTACTAAAGCACAATGCGCAATTTTTAATAAATCATAGGTTTCTCCAAATACAATTTTAGTTTTTTCACCAACTATTTCACGATAAAAACTTTCGGGAATAGACGGAGCTCCAGCAATTACCCAATCAAATTCGGGATAACTTTGTGCAAATTGATTAAAAATAGGTAACATTTTTTTTATTTCACCCTTTCTACTGCCTGGTAAAATTGCTACAACAGGCTTATTGAATTTTAGAATATAATTTTCTTGAGTTTTAAAATCGTGAATTTGATCCATCAAAGGATTTCCAACATAATCAACCTTATAATTGTATTTGTTATAAAAGTCCACTTCAAAGGGAAAAATACAGTACATATGATGTACATATTTAATAATTTTATAAACTCGTTTTTCTTTCCAAGCCCAAATTTTAGGAGAAATATAATAGTGTACAGGTAAATTTATTGTTTTAGCAAATTGAGCAATTTTTAAATTAAAACCAGGATAATCAATTAAAATAATTAAATCCGGTTTATAATTTAAAATATCTTGTTTTACATCTTTAATATATTTTAGGATAGATTTTGCATGTATAGCAACTTCCCAAAAACCCATATAATTATTATCCGAATAGTGGCGAAAAATATTATTTTGTACAGATAACATTTTATCACCTCCGCAAAATCTAAACTCGGCATTATTATCTTTTTTAATTAAATTTTTCATTAAATCAGCACCGTACATATCACCTGATGCCTCGCCAACTATAATATAATAACGCATGATTAAATTTTATCTTTAAGTAAATTGATTAATTTTTCAGAAGCTTTAATAGGACGAAAGCTTTGAGCATTAAGAAATACTAAAATTACTTTTGCAGAGCAAATTAATTTATTATCGTCCAAACGTTTAATGTTGTATAAAAAAGTAATTTTTGATGTTGGTAGTTCCTCTACTCTAGTTTCAATCATTAACTCGTCATCATAAAGAGCTGGATTTTTAAAATCAACTGCACAATGAACAACAGGCATAACACAGCCTTCTTTTTCAAAATCTTTGTATACAAAACCTATTGAACGCATATATTCTACTCTTCCTACTTCTAAATAAGTAATATAATTTCCATGATATACTACACCCATTTGGTCGGTTTCTGCATATCTAACTCTTATTTTATGTTGATGAATAAACATAGTTTTGTTTTAATATTTGTAAGCAAAGGTAAACAATAAAATACAAAATCGTTTCTAAGGTTTTTATAAAATAACTATAATTTTAATTAACAGTAGTTTAAATTAATTTATATAAAGTAATACAATAATGTAATTTCTTTAAAAGCTTAATATAAAATTAACAATACATAATATTAATATTTCGCTAATAATTTAGGGTAAAAAAAGTTATTATACAACATTAAAAAAATTTTTTTATTAACTTTTTTAGTG
>JBEEPA010000076.1:0-6624 GCA_041191385.1 Bacteroidota bacterium
AACATATTGGATTTGTTTTTCAGTTTCATCATTTATTACCCGAATTTACTGCTCTAGAAAATATTTTGATTCCTGGGTATATCGCCGGGAAATCTAAAAAAGAATTACTTTATAGAGCAGAAGAATTATTAACTTATTTAAAAATGGACAAACGTGCAAGCCACAAACCTTCCGAATTAAGCGGAGGTGAACAACAACGAATTGCCATTGCACGCGCTTTAATTAATCAGCCTAAATTAATTTTAGCCGATGAACCATCTGGAAATTTAGATTCAAACACTGCCGATGAATTACACCAATTATTTATTGATTTAAAAAATAACTTTAAATCTACTTTCATCATTGTTACACACAACCCATCCTTGGCTAAATTATCCGATACAGTAATTGAGATGAAAGATGGACAAATATTGCGAAAAGATTAAGAAAATAGCCATAGTTATTAACATTCGTTTGTTTTTTTCCACAATTTCTAAAAAAAATTAATTAAATACTTGTTTAAAAATATCAAAGCAATATATTTGAGGTATAAAGTTGATTTTATTCATGTTTAACCTTTAAAATTTATCAAATGAACAAAGCTGAATTAATTGAGGCTATCGCTGCTGAGTCAGGATTGTCTAAAGCTGACGCAAAAAGAGCATTAGATGCTTTTGTATCTACAACAACTGCTGCATTAAAAGGTGGCGATAGAGTTGCTTTAGTAGGTTTCGGTTCTTTCTCTACATCTGAAAGAGCTGCTAGAACTGGTAGAAATCCTCAAACAGGTAAAGAAATCAAAATTGCTGCTAAAAAAGTAGTTAAATTTAAAGCTGGTGCTGAATTATCTGATTCAGTTAACTAATTTTTAAATTAAAAAAATTTTGTAAAAGCCACTTGCCAAGCAAGTGGCTTTTTTTTATGTATATAAATTATATTTTGTATTTTCGTATATAAATCTTTTTTTTTGTACAAATTCATCTTCATTTTATTTTTAATCTTTACCAAAGCTTTTGCTCAAGGTAGCGACCCTGTTTTGAGGGTGGATTATGCTTTTGGGGGAATACAAAATGATGTACTTTTAGATTTGTTAGAAACTACTGAGGATTTTAGCTTAGTAATGGCGGGTTACACCAATTCGATCGTATCAGCGGAGGTTTCACAAAATAGTTTTGGAAACGAAGATTTTTGGATAATCAAACAAAATATTGAGGAGGAAATTGTTTGGACTAATCGATTTGGAGGAAGTGAAAATGATAGGGCTCATAAAATTATAGAGTTAGCCGATGGTTATTTAATTGTTGGTAGCTCCAACTCGCCTACATCTGGCAACAAAACCTCAAATCATTATGGAGGTCAAGATGTTTGGATGATAAAGCTTAATAAAAATGGAGGAAAAGTTTGGGAAAGATCTTACGGAGGATCAGGCGATGATTATGGCGTAACTGTAATAACTGCTCCAGATGGCGGATTTTATATTGGCGCTTACAGCAATTCTTCTATCTCAGGAAATAAAAGTGCCAATCATTATGGCGGCATGGATTACTGGTTAATTAAAACCAATGCGCTTGGTGTAAAACAGTGGGATGCAAGTTTTGGCGGAACCGAGGATGATATCCTACAAGATGTTTTACCTAATAACGGTAATATTGTAATGGGTGGATACTCTTCCTCTGATGTATCCGGAAATAAAAACAAACCTACTTTTGGTGGCGAAGATTTTTGGTTAGTTGAAGTAAATAGAGCTGGAAATACTATTATAGATGAATATGTTTTTGGTGGAACTGAAAACGATCGAATGGCAAGGATGGCAGAAAATATTCATAATACAGGATTTTTTGTAGCAGGAACTTCAGAATCTGGTGTTGGTGGAAATAAAAATTCGGCAAATAGAGGCGGACAAGATTTTTGGGTTATGCGATTAGATGATAATAGAGATAAAGTTTGGGAAATAAATATTGGCGGAAACCAGCAAGATATTTTAACCGATATGATTTTTGGATTGGACGGTGCGCCTATTGTAGGTGGTACTTCAAACTCATTAAATAGTGGTAACAAAAATTCGGGTAATATTGGTGGTAATGATTATTGGGCGGTTAAAATTGATACCACAGGAAATGTATATTGGCAAAAAACTTACGGAGGAACAGAAAATGATTCACTAACTACTCTTTTTGTACGCTGCGATAGAGGTTTGTATTTAGGTGGGAAATCAGAATCAGGTGTTTCCGGAACTAAAACACACCCAACACGAAGAGTAGACGATTATTGGGTGGTAACTTTAGATGTGAGAACTAAACCTTTTTTTAATGCATCCGACCATTGTTTTGGAACTGCTTTAAATTTTTATGATAGAAGTGAGTTATATCCAGAAAAATGGACTTGGGATTTTGGCGACCCATTATCTGGAAACAATTCATCTACAGATAGAAATCCTGTACATACCTATAGCGCTCCAGGAGATTATAATGTTACTTTAAACATAAAAGAAGGGTGCCAAGACGACACAACAATTTCCAGAGTAATAACTGTTTTTGATAATAAAATTTTAGCTAAAGTTGATTTGGGTGATGATTTTTACATGTGCGAGGGAGAAAATGCTGTTTTAAAAAATCAAAAATCTGTACCCTCAGATGCTCGTTATTTGTGGAGTACAGGTGATACTGTTCCCGAAATTATTGTATCGGAATTTGGTATTTATACACTTACAATCCAATCTGCAAACTGTTACGAATCCTCTACCATCGAAGTAGAAAATTGTCCGCTGATATATGTTCCAAACGCTTTTACACCTAATAAAGATGGTGTTAATGAAACTTGGGGAGCCGAAGGTGTAGGAATTAGAGAATTTGAATTGTTTATTTTTAATCGATGGGGAGAAATGATTTATACCACACAAGATTTTTATGCTTGGTGGGATGGGACTTACATGAACAGAAATTGTCAGCAGGATGTTTATGTTTATAAAATTATTTATAGAGGAATTACTGGTCCGCAAAAAGAGTTGGTTGGTACAGTAACTTTATATCGTTAAACAACTTTTTTGCAAAACTGCGTTAATAGATTATAATTGTAAAAAATGAAAAAATTACTTCTTATTGGATTGATAATCGTTTTAATTTCTTGTCGTAATCGTAATGGTGTAATACCTTATGTTCCTTTCGAAATTTACATTAACATTCAAAACCCGCAATATAATGCACTTAACGGAATTGGAGGTTGGGTTTATGCTAATGGAGGGTCTAGAGGTTTAATTATATTTAGATCAGATTTAAACACTTTTGTTGCGCTTGATAGACATTCTACTTACAAACCAGAAAAACCTTGTGCGATTGTGTTTGTAGATAGCAACAATATTACAGCAACCGATACCTGCTCTGGTGCTGTTTTTCAGCTTATAGATGGTTCGCCAATGAGTGGACCTGCTACAGTTGGTTTACAACAATATCGAACTTCTTTTGATGGCAATATTATAAGAATTTGGAATTAAAAATAGTTTAAATAAAAAAGCCACAGAATTTATTTTCTGTGGCTTTTCGGCTTGAGTAAATTTGATTATTTTAATCTAACTCTTTTATATTTTTTCTTAGCAATATATTTAGCTTTTATTTCCTCACCTTTAAACTCTTTATCACCCACGATAAAAGTATGGTTTTTAAAAGGAACATTCACTAAGTATTGGTCTCTTGTAAAAATTTTATCGAAAAAGAATTTACGATTTTGTTTATATACCGTATTATTTAATTTAACATCCCACTCGTTAATTTTAGTTTTAAATTCTGCATTCTTTTTAACTCTAACCATTAACAAAGTATCTTGATAATTTAATTTTTCATAAGCACTTAAAGGAAATACAACATTTTTCTTTGCATCTCTAAATCCTTTTACGGATTTACTAATTCGATAAACACCAATACTATCATCTTGTGCAACATCATTAAAAACAACTTCATCATTTGCAAAAGTTACAGTTAATGTAGTATCATTTACTTTAGTACCTTCTACTTTTTGATTGTTTAAAGTCATATCTTTCAATCTATTTAATTTAGGAAAAACTAAATTGGTAGTAAATTCTGCTTCTTTAACACCTGCTAAAGCAATGTAACCATTAGTCCATTCACTTACAGGAACTTTAACTGTAAAAGTTTTATCATCTTTAGTAACAGGATATTTTTTCTCAGTCCACTTATTGTTATCATACAACCAAACTGTAGAAGCTAAATTTTTATTGCTAATTGGAACAACAACATCCACTGTAGCATTTTTATCTTTTTGTAAACAATTGTTTGCATTTAAAGCTACCATTCCATTAATAGTTAAAAGCTCACCTTTATCATTTTTTAAAACAACTTTATTTTTTTCGGCTTCAGCATCCGATGTAATTTCGGACAAAGTAAAATTACAATCACAAACACTTTTACCGCCTAAACTTGCTAATGGTACAGCAACCGAACTTCCTTTAGTTCCCTCAAAAACTAATTTATCGCCTTTTAATGGAACAACAATAATATCTGTTCTTCTGTTTTTTGCTAAATCATTTACATTTACTGGATTATTTTTTCCATAAAAAGAAACACGAATATCTTTTTTATTAAATTTAGAATTCGCTATGATATAATCTGCAACTGCTTTTGCTCTTTTTTCGCTTAACTTATTGTTAAATTCATGGCTTCCAACGCTATCCGTATGACCTTTAATTTCAAGGTAAATTTCGGATTTACGTGTTTTAATAATTTCATCAATCATTTTTTTATGATCGGCAGTTAAAACAGATTGATTGGATTGAAAATAAACAGATTTTGCATTTTTAGAACAAACGCTTTGCGCATAAGTGCTTGCTGTATTCAAAACAACAGCAATCGCAATCAACAAGAATACGTTGAATTTTTTCATAGTTTAAGTTTTTAAGTTTAGGCGGCAAAAATAAGTTATTATTATGTTTTTTGTTTGTTGAAAACTTCCGTTTTTATGAACATTTTTATTTAAAAAAATTAAATTGAGTTAAAATAAATTTACTTAATAATTATTTAAATATTAAAAATAAAATTATATCTTTGATTTTTAAATTACAAAAATTGTTCTACAAATTACCCATATTTAGGCATTTACCTTTTTTAATATTATCCATAATTGCAATCAAAATTGATTTACAAAACTTTTGGTATTATTTTATTTTTGTTACTATTATTCAATTGATAGGATTCTTCATCAGTTTTAAATCCTTTTGGTTAATTATTTTTAATTGTTTATTATTTTTATTTCCATATATAAATCACAAAAGTAACAACCAAACAATCAATACTTTAACAGGAAATTTTAATGGGAAAATTGTTGTTGAAAATATTTGGAAAATCAACAACCCAAAAGCTCAGTATATTACTTATATTCAACAAAATAAATATTTAGTTTATGCTAAAACTAATTCTAAAATAGCTTTACCCAATGATACCATTTGGGATAGTAAAATGCGTGTAAGCGAAATTCCAAGGTTTATGATCAAAGATTTTGATTACGGACAATATTTAATCGATAATGGTTTTTCGGGAGTAATTTATTTATCAAAAAATCACACTATTATACCCAATAAAAAAAACACTATTTTTCAACAATTCAACCGTTGGCGATGGCAAAAAATAAACGAATTTCAAACAACTAAATATCTTTCAAAATTAAACAAAGGGGTATATTTAGCTTTAACCTTTGGAGATAGAGGAATGTTAGATTTTGAGCAAAAACAAGCTTATGTACAAACAGGAATTTTTCATGTATTAGCCATTTCTGGTTTACATGTAGGTATTGTATATATTGTTTTACTTTTTTTACTTCGATTTTTGTTTTTACACAACAAGTGGTTGCAACTGTGTTTGGTAATAATTTGTTTGGCATTGTACACTTTTATGGCTGGAAATTCGGTTTCGGTTACACGTGCATTTTTTATGTTTGTTTTAATACATATTGGTAATAGTTTTGCCCTCGGACAAAAAACAGTAAATACAACACTTTTTGTAGCTTTATTAATGTTAATTTATCAACCATTTTGGCTATTCGATATTGGCTTTCAGCTTACTTTTTCGGCAGTATTAGCTATTGTGATTTATCATCCTAAGCTCAAAAAATTCTTCAATCAAAAAACACAAAATAAAAAAGGTTTTATCCTTAAAATTCTTCATTATATTTTAGATTTATTTTTAGTAAGTATAATTGCTTTTTTAGCAACAACTCCTATCCTCGCTTATCATTTAGGTATTGTTTATCCTATGGGAATTGTTTTAGGTATAGTATTTATTCCAATATTTACCGTTTTAGTAATAGTAACATTAATTAGTTTATTATTAAGCATAGTTGTTAATTTCAATTATTTACTTATTATAGTAAACTATTTTTTGAGTTTTTTAAATGCTAGTGTTCAATTTTTGGCACCATACTCCCCTCCGGTACATATCAATTTTAGTATAAACTCGGTTATATTGTTGTATCTATCTGGCTTATGTTTATTACTTCCTTACAAATACAAATATTTTAAAATGATTGTTATAATTGCAACCTTAGTTTCGGTATTGTTTTATTAAATATAGTAAATCATAAAATAAATCTGCAAAACCTTGATACTATTAAAGTTAAAATAATCAATAAAATTATATTCGG
>JBEEPA010000077.1:0-4531 GCA_041191385.1 Bacteroidota bacterium
AATTAACAGTTTGAATTACTTCTTCTGAAACTAAATTTTTATCAAATGCATCTACAGGCGAAAAAACCCCTTTTTTTAGTTTAGGCAAATGGTTTTGCTTGTTAAATTCATCTGTATAACCAACCCATGATTTCTTTCCAATAAATATTTGAAACAAGTTTTTCAACAACGTAAATTTGCTTTTAAAAAACCAAACAATAAATGGCAAAGAAATTAAAATTGCTGATGAAGATAACAAATCGAAAAGTCGTTTATTTCGTTGATTATTTTTTTTATTCAATGAATTAATATCTATTAAATACAACTCACCTGGCGAATGTATAGAATTACTTCCAATAACAAATAAACTTTCCTCTGGTGCAATTTTAAATTCTAAATCAGACTTATTATTTTCCATTATACTCATTATTTGCTGAGCACTTAAGTTTTTAGAACAAAAAATTACTTCATTGATTTTATGAATCATAATAATCTCATTAATCTGTTCCAATGTTCCCAAATCATTAGACGATTTTACATTAAAAGGAGAAATTTTTCCAAAAAATTTAGGTTGGAAATTTGATTGATGCATGATAGTACTAACTCTATTTACCTCATCATCTTCACCAATAATTATAATTCTTTTACGTTGGGAAGGATTGATGTACAAATTTCCAGTTTTTATAAAATGGGAAACGTACCTCGAACTTACAATAAATAAACATGATAAAATACTACCAAACAAAATGATAGCTCTCGAAAACCTGTATTTTTCTCCCAACAACGAATAAATAATTAAAACACTTGCTAAACCAATTGTTAAAGCTTTTATTAATTTAGGTATGTTATATAATTTTTTGTAACCTTTAAAAAAATATATAAACGAAAGTAATATTAATATAAAAATAGGAATTTCAAGATTCATTAATTCCTTTGGATAAATACCTATATCGCTTCTAAACTTTATTTCCCAAATTTTTTTCACAAAATAAAAGGTGGAATACGCTAAAGCAAAATCAGAAATTGGATGAATTATTTGCTCTAAAAATCTTTTAATAATTGCCAATCCAGCTCTAAAATAAATCGCCAACTTTATTAAAAAACTAAAGATTAAAGCATTTTTATTATTAAAATGTTTTTTTGCAAAAATGATCATGGCATTGTAAAAAACAAAAACATAATTTACCGAACTTTTTTTTGTACTTTCACCCTTATAGTGAATAATTCTTGTACCAGAGAAATAATAATTTTTCCAACCTCCTTTTATTAATCTGTAAGACAAATCAATATCTTCACCGTACATAAAAAAATCTTCATCCAGTATACCTACTTGATCTAATGCTGATTTTCGCATCCACATAAAAGCACCAGAGAGTATTTCAATCGAATGATTTTCATCTTCATTTAAATGTCCCAAATGATACCTTCCAAATTTTTTACTTTTAGGAAAAACACTTGATAACCCAAAAATTTTATAAAATGCAACCGATGGTGTTGGTAAACTTCTTTTAGATTCGGGTAAAAAATTACCTTTTCCATCCATCATTTTAACACCTAAACCACCTGCATCAGGGTGGCTATCCATAAATTCAATACATTTTTCAAAGGTATCTTCCTCTACTAAAGTATCTGGATTTAAAAGTAAAATATATTGTCCTATACATTGTTTGATAGCTAAATTATTACCTTTCGAGAATCCTAAATTTTCTTTACTTTCGATAAGTTTAACCCAAGAAAACTTTTGTTTAATGATATCAACTGATTGATCTACCGAATTATTATCTACAACAAATACTTCTGCTTGAATATTTTTTATAGCCTTTTCGATAGAAATCAAGCACTGTTCTAAAAAATACTGAACATTATAATTAACAATAACTATGGATAATTTCACTCGCACTCTTCAGTTTTCTGTCTAAAAATAAAATTTACAAAAATTTAACGAAGATATAAAAAAAAAGTTGTTTTTTGGACTTATAAATTTTCGTAAGGCATTCTATTAAATATACTTTTACCTAAAGTTATTTCATCGGTATATTCTAATTGTCCACCAAAACCAACACCTCTAGCAATCATAGTAAATTTTACATTAAATTTTTGCAACTTTTTAAATAAATAAAAATTGGTTGTATCACCTTCCATTGTTGTGCTTAATGCAAAAATAATCTCCTTAATATCTTTATTTTTTTCCAATCTTTCAATTAAATTATCTATATATAAATCTTGAGGCCCAACACCATCTATTGGCGAAATTACTCCACCTAAAACATGATATCTTCCTTTAAATTGCTGTGTATTTTCGATGGCGATAATATCCCTTACATCTTCAACAATACATAAAACTTCATTATCACGATGGGAAGATGAGCATATTGAGCATATTGGAGTTTCACTTAACGTATTACAAACCTTACATTTACCCACAACCTCATGAATAGTTTTTAGCTTTTCTCCAAATTTCTTAACAAAATCAGGCTCCTGATTAAACAATTGTATGGTATATCTTAAAGCTGTTTTTTTTCCAATTCCTGGAATTGTATGAAAAAAATCGGCTAAATCTTTAATTGAATTTGGTAAAATATCCGACATGCTTTTTTTTACAAAAGTAAATTAAAACCAATACCAAAAAACACTTAGTGTAAAATCCAATTAACATTTTAAAGTTTATAATAGCTTGTTATATTTGCAAAAAAAATAATCATGAAACCTAAAACATTTTTAATTACACTAATTTCAATAGTTATTTATTCTTGCAACAAAGTTCCTGTGACTGGAAGAAGACAAATGAATTTAATGCCTGAATCTAGTTTGTTAGCAATGTCCATAGAGCAATACAAACAAGTTTTAGCAACATCAAAAGTTGTTCAATCTGGCGCACAAGCAGAAATGGTTAAACGAGTAGGTAATAATATTGCCAAAAGCGTTGAGAAATTTTTAGCGCAAAATGGTTACAAAAATAGATTAAATCAATTTGCTTGGGAATTCAATTTAATTGACGAAAACATTGTAAATGCTTGGTGTATGCCAGGTGGTAAAGTTTGTTTTTATACAGGAATTTTACCTGTAACATTAGATGAAAATGGCTTAGCAGTTGTTATGGGACATGAAGTTGCACATGCTGTAGCAAGGCATGGAAATGAACGAATGAGTAGAGGAATGGCAGTTAGTTTAGGAGGAGCAGCATTAGACGTTGCACTAGCTCAAAAACCAGATGTAACCCGAAACTTATTTTTACAAGCCTATGGAATTGGGGCAGAAGTTGGCGTAAATCTTCCTTTTTCTAGAAAAAATGAGTTAGAAGCAGATAAAATGGGGTTGATTTTTATGAAGATTGCTGGTTACGACCCTACAAAAGCTCCAGATTTTTGGAAAAGAATGTCGCAAAATGGAGCAAATGTTCCCGAATTTTTAAGTACTCACCCAAGTGATGAAACAAGGATTGAGGAAATTAAAAAATACATACAATCTAAAGAATTTGCTAAATACACTAAATAGTTATTAACAGCACTTTAAAAAATGGCTTGATTTTAATAACTTCGCAAGTCTTAACTAAAAAAACTTATCTATGAAAAATTTAATGTTTGCTGCATTTGTAGCACTATTTACTCTAAATTCTTGCGAAAAAGAAAAAGTTTCAACTGGTACTGTTAACGTAAAATTTAACAATGTAGTTGGACAAAATTCAGAAACTTTAGGTTTAAACAACAACCGTGTTTATAATCATCCTTCAAACTATAAATTCAGTTTTTCTGAATTTAAATATTTTATTTCTCAAATTGAATTATTTCATGCAAATGGAGATACTATAAAGTTATTAGAGCGACCATTTTTAGTAGATGCTAAACGATCCGAAACATTAAATATTAGAAATATTATTGGTGTAAAAGCTGGCTTAATGAATGGAGTTAGAATTGTATTTGGCTTAAGAAACAACGAAACACCTAATGGTGAAAAACAAAGCTATATTGAAGAAATGTTACAAGGTGGAAAATATCTAAATTTTAGAGCTGAAGGTAAATTTGATGTAAATGAAACTAATAGTGGTGGTAAAGATTTTAAAGTTATTAAAGGTAAAACGTCTACAAAAAACAATACCGTTGTAAAAGATTTTATTCAATCCTTTATTTTAACAAATACAATAGCAATTGAATTTAAAATTGATGTAAATGAAATATTCTCTAACCCAAATTTAATTAACATTAAAGAATTTGATAGAGGATTAGTAGATACTGATGAAGCACAAAATAAAATTGCCGAAAATATTGTTAATGCAATTTCTATTACAGTAATTGAATAGTATAAAAATCAAATAGAATAAAGCGGTGCTATTACACCGCTTTTTTTATTTTAAAAAGATTTAAAAAATGAAAATAGTTTACATGGGTACACCGCAATTTGCGGTTGAAGGTCTTCAAAAAATACATTCGTCAAATCATACAATTGTTGCAGTAGTTACCACACCAGATAAACCTGCCGGAAGAGGATATCAGTTACAAGAATCGGCTATAAAAAAAGCTGCAATGGAACTTGGAATTCCTGTTTTACAACCCGA